>JAIRLK010000340.1 GCA_031259515.1 Treponema sp.
CTTTTTCGCCTTCCCGAAAGGTACCGACAAAGTAATTGTGGATAAATTCACCGCCGCTGTGGGCGACATCGCGAAAAACGACAGCGCCTACGCGAAAACCATCGCCGACGCCTACAGCCAGACCCCGGTTTTCTATCCCGGTGAGGAGGGGTTTCAAAAACTTGACGAAGCGAAGCGATCCATCGCCCAGTATCAGGAACAGTTCAGGATCAATAAATAAGGAGAAGTATCATGTCAGCCAGGTATAAAGATCTGTGTTCGGGATTATTTTTGACGCTTCTGGGCTTGGCCTTTTTTATTTCATCTTTCGGTATACCCCGGGGAGCCGAGATGGGTGCGGGGGCGGATTTTATGCCCAAAGTACTCTCTGTGCTGTTGTTCCTTTTGGGTGGCCTTATCACCCTTCAGGCCCGGAACAGGGTATCAGACCAGGCGGGGGCGGAAAAAGCTCCGGACTCCACTGAGGCTCCCCGGAGCGAAAACAACCGCTCTTTGCTACTCTCCTTGCTATACCTGGCTCTTTTTATTGGCCTTCTGGATAGGATAGGATTTATTATTATGACCTTCCTGTACGCCTTTTTCCAGATTTTATTATTCGCCCCCCGGGAAAAACGGAACTATGTTCTTTTCGGGATCATTGCCGCGGTTTTGATAATTCTCGTTTATCTCATCTTTGTTAAAGGTTTCAAGATGATGCTGCCCGGTGGAATTCTTGGTTAGGAAGGAGACACTATGAATACCATAATTGCGGGTTTTGCTTCCATTATGAATCCCCTCTGCCTTGGCTTGATAATATTAGGGACTGCGGCCGGTATTATCTTCGGGGCCCTGCCGGGGCTTACGGCCGCCATGGGGGTCGCCCTTTTTTTGCCTTTGACTTTTTCGGCGGAACCTATTCAGGCGCTCTGCCTTTTGATGGGGGTCTATATCGGTGGAATTTCCGGTGGCCTTATCTCGGCGATTCTGCTTAAAATCCCCGGAACCCCTTCTTCCATCGCCACCACCTTTGACGGCGGCCCCATGGCGGAACGGGGTGAAGCCGGCAAAGCCTTGAGCGTGGGGGTGTTCTATTCTTTTTTAGGAACCTTCCTGTCCCTGGGGGCCCTTGTTTTTATCGCCCCATCCCTGGCGAAGCTAACCATCAAATTCGGGCCCTTTGAATATTTCGGCATCGGTGTGTTCTCCCTGACCATGGTGGGTAGCCTCGTGTCAGGATCCGTGGTGAAGGGCCTGGCAAGCTGCGTGCTGGGGCTCTGCCTTGCCCTGGTCGGTTCCGCCCCGATAAGCGGCGCCCTGCGCTACACCTTTGGCTTCTATGAGCTGGATATAGGTTTTGAGCTTTTGCCCGTGTTGGTAGGGCTCTTCGCGATTTCCGAAGTTTTGCAGACAGCCGCTAAAGGGATAAAAGCGGATAACGGAACCGTCCGGAAGTACCGGATTTCTCCTGCCGGCGTTTCTTTGCGGGAGTTTAAAGAGCAACTGGTTAACTTTTTCCGTTCCGCGCTTATCGGCATCGGTATAGGAATCCTCCCCGGCATCGGCGGCGGCACCTCAAACATGATCGCCTATGCGGCAGCCCGGAACCAGAGCAAGCATCCTGAAAAATTCGGTACCGGAATTATTGACGGGATTATCGCTTCGGAGGCTTCCAACAACGCCTCCGTTGGCGGCGCCCTCATTCCCCTGATGACTTTGGGAATTCCCGGCGATACGGTAACCGCCATGCTGCTAGGAGCTTTGATGCTTCACGGTATCAGCGTAGGACCCCTGCTTTTTAAAAGTAACGGGGTCCTGGTATACGGTATTTTTGCCGCCGTGCTGGTTGCCACCATAGCCATGTATGTCATCGAATTGGCGGGAATGCGGCTGTTTGTCAAAATACTCAACGTGCCCCGGTACATCCTGCTCCCGGTCATTACGATACTCTGTTGCGTGGGAACCTACGGCGCCAACAACCGTATCTTTGATATCGCCACGGCCCTTGTTTTCGGAATCATCGGTTTTCTGATGCAGAAGTTTGGATTCTCCCTTTCCGCCGTTATCCTGGGGTTCATTCTTGAGCCCATTATCGAGACCAATTTAATCCGGGGCCTGATGTTTTCCGAAGGAAGTTTTATTCCTTTCCTGACCAGCCCCATCGCGGCTTTGTTCCTGGCGGTGGCGGTTCTCTCGGTGGTGTTTACCATCCATAAGGAATGGAAGCGCGGGGAACGTTAATGTCCGTAAAACTTCTGAACATTGGGATTGTTCCAAAACCCGGTTAGTTTTGAAACAGCCTCAATTAACTTTTAACTTTTATTATTTTTCATAAGGAGAGAATTATGATAATCGGATTTATCGGGCTCGGAATCATGGGACGGCCCATGGCTAAGAACCTTATCAAAGCGGGGTACAAACTTGTCGTATATGACAGGTTTGCGAAGCTGGACGATGTAGTTGCCCTGGGTGCCGAAGCCGCTTCTTCCAATAAGGAGGCGGCTTCCAAGAGCGGCCTCCTTATCACCATGCTGCCAAACTCTCCTCACGTAAAAGAGGCGATTCTGGGCACGGAGGGCGTTATTGAGGGCATCAAACCTGGTTCCATCGTGGTGGATATGAGTTCTATTGCCCCCGCGGTTTCCCAGGAAGTGGGCACCGCCCTTAAAGCTAAAAACATTCCGTTTTTGGATGCGCCGGTTTCAGGCGGCGAACCTAAGGCTGTCGATGGTACGCTGGCCATCATGGTGGGTGGCGACCAAGCGTCCTTTGAAAAAATAAAGCCTGTATTGGAAAAAATGGGATCCTCGGTGGTACTTTGTGGTGACATCGGCGCCGGTAATATAACCAAACTGGCAAATCAGATCGTGGTAGCTCTGAACATCGCGGCGGTTTCCGAGGCTTTCGTGCTTTCCACCAAAGCCGGCGTTGATCCCGAAAAGGTCTTTCATGCCATCAAAGGCGGCCTGGCGGGTTCCACGGTCATGAACGCCAAGATTCCCATGATCCTTGCCGGCGACTTTAAACCGGGTTTCCGCGTTGAACTTCATATCAAGGATCTGCAGAACGCCCTGGATACGGCCCATAATCTGAACGTACCGGCGCCCCTAACCGCGGTAATGATGGAGACCCTTCAGGCCCTCAAGGCGGACGGCTGTGAAAAGGACGACCATTCAGCCATAGTCAAGTTCTACGAAAAACTGGCCGGGGTTGTGGTACGGAAATGAGAAGAGCGTTATATGGCCGCGTCGGCTAGTTTTGTCTTATGGCGCGGCACAAAAAATTCGAACGAGATAAAGGCGGCATTATGAACAGCGATTTTGTTAAAGGCGTGGTTGTACCAATTCTGACACCCATTGACGGGAGTGAAAAAATTGACGAAGCGGCCATGCGCCGGATGGTGAATTATGTGATCCAGGGCGGGGTGGACGGCATTTTACTTTATGGCAGCAATGGAGAATTTTTCGCCATTGATGATGACGGAGAATTTGAACGGGGTATTGACATAGCGTTAAGCGAAATAAAAGGCAGGGTTCCGCTCTATGCCGGAATTGGTTCCATAACTACGAGGAAATGTATTATCCGGGCGGAGAGGGCGGCGGAAAAAGGCGTTCAGGCTATATCCATACTGCAACCCATGTTTCTCAGTCCCCGCGATGACAATCTGTATGATCATTTCGCCGCCATTGCCGGATCGGTGAGGGATCTTCCGGTGTTGCTGTACAATAACCCTCGGGCGGGTTATGGCATCAGCCCCGCATTGACCGCCAGGCTTAACCGGGATATAGATAATATCGTCGGCGTAAAAGATTCCTCCGGGAACATGAATATCCTGGCCGAGTATGTGCGCCTGACGGAGGGCACGGGCTTCAAAGTCTTGGCCGGAAAAGACACGCTGATTTTCGCCTCTCTTGCCCAGGGAGCCGTGGGATGCGTGGCGACTACCGCGAATTTCGTCCCCGCCCTGGTGGTAGATATTTACCGGCGTTACATGGCGGGGGATATGGACGGCGCACGGAAAGCCCAATTCCGCCTGACCCCGATCCGTCTTGCCATGGATCTCGCCGATTTCCCGGCAGGTACCAAGGACATGGCAAATCTGATGGGTCTTAACGCGGGGCCCCCTTACCTGCCGAATAAAAGCGCCACCGGTTCTACGCTGGAACAGATGCGCGCCGTATTAAAGGAATCGGGCCTGTTGTAAGGGCATCGTTTTTATCCCCACTTTTCCCGGTCCTCCTCCTCCGAAATGCCTCATTTTGAAAAAAGTAACTTTAGGCCGCCGGTTCCCTCCCGGAAGAAAAGTACCGCGCGGCAATGGCCTCCCGCAACGCGAGGACGGCCTTGTTCACATTGTATTGTAACCGCACCGGATTGTAAAGCCCGCACAGCCGAGTCAGTTCCGTTTTTACTTCGGACGGTAGCGCCTCCGATTCCATGAGGCGCTGGTAGGGGCTGCGGGGCGCGTCATATTTCTTGCTCTCCTGGGAGCCGACCTTCACCTTGCTTACCAGCTTCATCGTGGGCATGAAGAAGTTCAGAAGCGGAACCAAAGGGCAGGAACTTCCCTCCTCTGGGGATGGGGACCAGCGCGGCCTTGTGACCCGACGGAATATCCTCCTTGAGGATCACTCCGCATACCTTCTGTCCGGCCTTCACGCCTGCCGCGGCGATAGCCTGTTGTCAGCAGGGTTTATGCGGATAAAAACCGCCTCGTCTCTGTCTGTCATGATTGTCATTACAGGGTATCATATTCACGCCGCATTATTCCACTGTCGCCAGCACGAAAAGATCAGGCTTTGTTCCGCAGCATATTGTCCCAGGAAACTTCCAGGTGTTCCCGCATGGTGGTTTCGGCAAGATCAGGGTCCCGTTTGCGCAAGGCGGTCAATATCTTGCGGTGACGCACAATACCGTCTTCGTTTCTGCCGGGAACAAGGACACCCCGGCGGATCACCTTGCGGAGAATTTCGGAGATTGATTCGATAAAAACCGCGAGCAACACATTCCCGCTGGCCCTGGCGATGGCCACATGAAAATCGCAATCCAGTAGCACGCGCCGGTCTATATCGTCTTTTTGGCGCTCCATTTCATCGGTGAGCTCTTCCATTTTGTCCAGATCCGTGTCGCTGGCTTTTTCCGCGGCGATCCGCGTGGCGGTCAATTCCAGAGAATAACGGATGACGTAAATATCATTGTCGGAAATGTTGTCCAGTTTGATAAACCGGTTGAGGAGTCCCGAAACGGTGGACGCCTCCGGCCTAGTTATATATGAGCCATTGCCGGTTTTCATCTGTACAAGGCCCCGTTCTTTTAAGAGCTTGAGCGATTCGCGTATAATGGTACGGCTTACATTAAATTTCGAGGCGAGGTCCGCCTCGGACGGCAGTTTGCCGTTTTCCACGAGGGAGCCGTCCAGTATGGAATCCTCCAGAATATCAGCGACCTGTTCGTAGTAGTTTACTTTTTGCAGTTTTATATCTATCAACGCCGGCATGGTTTCCCGCCTCTTTTTTCAAAGTATACTCTGTTTTCAACAATAAAACTATAATACTATTGCCCCTGGGTTTTAACCTTTATCCGTCTGATTAAACCCGTTATCCCGGGCCAGAGAATTACCCCCAGGGAGATAAGCAAAAAGGTACCGGAAATTTTCCTTGTTAAGAATGGGAAAAAGTCTCCCCGGCTCATCATAAGCCCCCGGCGCAGGTTGACTTCGCAAATGGGTCCCAGGATATAGCCCATGATGATTGGGCTTAAGGGAATGTCAAAGATGGTGAGGGCGAATCCCATAAGGCCCCAGCCGAAGAGAGTCCACACGTCGAACATGCGATTATTGACTCCGAAGGAACCCAGGAGGCAGAGAACCATCACCAGAGGGATAAGGGTATTTTTCGGGACTTTCATAAGGTGGATAAATCCCCGGATGCCGAAATATTCAATCACAAAGGTGATAAGGCTGCACACCAGCAAGACCGCAAAGAAAGTATAGATCAGGCGAATGTTTTGGGTATAGAACATGGGGCCGGGGCTTAACCCGTTCATGACGAAGCCGCCCAGGAGTACCGCGGTAACCGTATCGCCTGGTATACCCAGGGTCAACAGGGGAACAAAGGTGCCGCCTATACAGGCGTTGTTCGATGACTCAGAAGCCACAAGGCCGTCGATAATGCCGGTGCCGAATTTTTCCTGATGTTTGGAACTTTTCTTGGCAATGCCGTAAGCCAGCATGTTACAGGTTACCCCGCCCAAGCCGGGCAGTATGCCGATAAAAGTTCCGATTGCCGATGACCTGATAAAATTCCAGAACTGTCCGACAAACTCTTTTAGGGTAAGCCAGGGGCCGGATCGTTTTATTTCAGCTATGCAGAGTTTCTCTTTTTTCTCTTTCCGTACATTAAGGATTTCCGAGAGGGCAAAGAGCCCGACCAGGGAAGGAACCGAATCAAAGCCTGCGTCCAGAGGGTGAAAGCCGAAGGTGTACCTCGTAAAACCGTCGATAGGCGCGGCGCCCACGCAGGCCAGGAAGAGTCCCAGTATGCAGGAAATAAGTCCTTTGGTTATGGATTTTCCGCACAGCGCCGACACAAGGGTTAAGGAAAAAATCCCCACAGAAAAGTATTCATAAGCCCCAAGCTTAAGGGCGAATTTTCCCAGGACAGGAGTTAAAAAAAGCAGGATAAAAATGCCGAAGAGAGTTCCCAAAAAAGAATAGAATATGCAGACCATCAGGGCTTTGTATCCTTCGCCCCGGTCAGCCATGGGTCCGCCCTCGAAAGTGGAAGCGATTGACGCAGGGGTACCGGGTATTTTTAATAGAACCGCCGAGATAAGCCCCCCGGAAATGCCGCCGAAGATAATCCCGATGATAACGCCGCCTATAAGCAGCACATAGGGCAGAGGCGAACTAAACGCTTGGACGAAGCCTTCGATGAGCAGTCCCATAAATGTCTCCTGTTAAAAAAGTCTCCAGAATATTCCCGCAGGCAGGAGCATATCGAATGCGAATCTGAACACTACCCAGACTGCTGTGGAAAAAACAACCGCAATGGCCGCAATTTTAAGGTAATTTCGTTCTTTCTTGGGCCTGAGTATGGTCAGCTGCAGGAAAAGATATATAATTGTCATGGGCAGGAAACCAATAACAGGGATTCCGAGGATGAGTACAAATATCAACCCCATGGTTTTTTTCGCTTCCGGGCTTGTGACCGTGGCGAGTTCCTTCACGTCATTGGCTGCGAGCCGCCTGCCGGTCAGGCCGGAGTGTATGCCAAGCCCCAGATGAACCAGGCTGGCAAGACAGCCCAGCACGCCGACGACTCTTGGCCAAAAGCGGGCATCAACATTGGTAACGACCAGTATTTTAATATTAAAAGAAAAGATAATTACCAGAGTGAAAAAAATCAAAAAAAACAAGCCCAAAAGGGCTTCTTTGTATCTGCTGTAAAAGGCCACCGGCTTCCTCCGCAATAATACCGGCGTCCGATTTGACACGGACGCCGGCAGGGTGTTATTTAAGCACCATCGCGTCTTTGTATTTCAGAATGGTATCGTACTGCTTGTCCATGAAAGCTTTTGCTTCCGACCCTGTCCGCGCGGAGGGGGTGATAAAATATTTCTCGCAGTGGGCTTTAAAAGCGTCGGAATTAACCGCTTTCCGGGCGGCGGCGGCGAATTTGTCCACAATGGCTTTGTCCGTGCCGGGAGGCATCCAGTAGCCAAAAATTTTGGTGTAGTTAAAATCAGCCCCGGTGGCTTCTTTCAACGTAGGGATATTCGGCAGATCCGCTAGTTTTCTCGTGCCGAGCATTACGAGGGGTACGAGATCACCGGAATCAAAGTAGGCTTTGTATGTTCCATAAACGCCCTGCCCTATATCAACATCCCCATTGATAAGGGCCGGAATCTTGGTGTTTGTACCGCCTACATCGATCCTAGTTACCGGAACGCCGGTACTGTCACCAAATATAAGGGAAGTAAGGTGGGCATCAGTACCGACTTCAATACCGTCATTAACAGCATTGGGATGCGCTTTACCATAGGCGATATATTCCTGAATGGTTTTAAATTTACCGGCAGATTTGCTGCTCATCACGTAAAGATTGGAATCATCCTCAATAACCGTTGCCACAGTTTCCATATCTTTGTAGCTGAAATCAGCTATGCCCAAGGCACTGGAAATAAGAAATGAAGTCTGAGACCACAGAATCGTATAGCCGTCCTTCGCGGAATTCAGTACCTGCCGCGCCGCTACAGTGCCGCCGGTACCCGGCATATTGGTGCAGACAACGCTTACGCCTAGTTCCTTGCCGATCAGTTCCGAAAGGGTTCTGCCGTGCAAGTCTGTGTCACCGCCTGCACCCCAGGGGATGTACACCTGAATGGTCTTGGCGGGATACGCCGCCGCGCCGCCGCCTGATTCTTTCGCGCCTTCCGCGAAAGCCAACGCGCCTATCAAAACCAGCGCCACTAATGAAACAAACCTTTTCATTGTTTCCCTCCGTAAAAATAATATTGCCGCTTACAGCGGCCGTTTCCCCAAAATTATCCCATGATCTTTCTCACCGTCCCGTCGATACCCGCCTTGATTAGGCTGAATTCGTCGCCGCAGAAAAGAAAATCCACTTTTCTATCAAGCCAGAACCGGATAAATTCCTGATCCCCCGGGCCGATGGAAGTACCGCAGGGAATACGGCGAGCTTTGCATTTTTGAATGACTTTTTCGCAATGGGAACGCAGTACAGGCTGTTTGAGTTGCGCGAGTATTCCAATTGAACCGGAAAGATCGCAGGGGCCGATAATCACCCCGTCGATTCCCTCCACATCCAGAATTTCGTCAATATTATTTACCGCGTCTATGTGTTCGATCTGAATCAGTTTTACGAGGTTGTCCTCTTCTGCCAAATCGGCAAGGTAGTCGGCATCGCTCACCGCCCCATACTTGGCGGCCCGCCGGGGACCGAATCCCCTGATTCCTTTGGGTGGATAGGTACAGGCGGCAATGACATCCCCCGCCTGTTCGGCGGTACACACCATAGGGATGATAATTCCGTCAGGCCCCATTTCAAGAATAGGCTTTATACCATTTGGATCCCGTGAGGTGACTCTGACAAACGCGCCTGCTCCGGCGCCGTTCACCGTGATGATGTGGGAAAAAATCTCTTCTTTGTCAAAGGCGCCGTGCTCGCCGTCTATCCAGAGGTACTTGTAACCGAAATAGACCATGGCCTCCGCTATAGA
>JAIRLK010000356.1 GCA_031259515.1 Treponema sp.
TTGACTCCGAGCCCGAGCTTTCCATAAGGGCGGCCAGTTCCTCCCCGCTGTCGGCGATGATACCCGCCGCCAGGTAACGGGCCACAGCGGTTTCGGTGGTGTAGGCCCCCATAGGGATCGCGCCTTCCCGCCATAGCTTCCTGGAGGTGATGTCGTAGCCGGAAAAGTCCACGATACCTTCTTGTTGGGAAGTGCAATAGAACCGGGTTCCCCGGCGCTTACCGAGGGAAAAGACCCGTTTGAGGGAATAGGGACCTTCCCGAAAGCCGGCGGTACCCGTGTCGTACAGTTCCAGGAAAAAGTTCTTTACTCCCTTGTCCATGATGGAGATGAGGTAGTCTGAGCGGAGGCCGGGATAGAGCCTGATGACGCACATGGAGTTTACCGCGTCTTCCAAAAGCTGGGACAGGACATACTGATCCGCCTCCAGGGGTCCGGTCAGAAGAGCGGTTCCCGTAAACGTCGGGGCCGCCATGTTCCAGTTTCTAAAGCTGTCGTTCCCTATGCGCTCGAATTTCAGGTTGAGGGGGGAAAGAACCTTACCCCCGTTCACCACATAAACCCCCTTGGGCTTATTCAAAGCCAGGTTCACCGCCTTCCTGATGGTCCTGAGCGCCTCCTGGGAAGCCCCGGGCGGGGTGGAAGAGGCCGCCAGAACTACGGGGGCATTGGCTTCCGCGAAGAGCCAGTAGAGGAGCGGGGCGGTGTAGGGCAGGGTATCGGTTCCGTGAGCCACTACGATGCCGTTAGCGGTCCCGGAATTAAGGCGGTCGGCGATGGTTTCGATAAGCACCGCCCAGTCCGAGGGGATGATCTCTTCCGAAAGGATGCGCCCAACCTGTATGGACTCAAACCGTACCTTGACGTTCCCTTCGCCCGGGGAAAGGCCGACGGCTTCCTCGTTTTTCGCCAGAAGCTCCCGGAGAACCCGCTCGTTTCCCACTTCCAGGCTGCCGTCCTCGCCAATGCGGCCGGAGATGGCGCCGCCCATGGAAAGGACGTAGACCAGGGACACCGAAAGCCGTTCCCGGAGTATGTCCTTTACCAGGGTGGGTTCCGCAAGGCCGTTGGTTTCCTTCATGATACTCCCGGTAAGGAACTGTATAGGCCCGGCTTCGCCTTCCCGTATGCGGTGAACCTCCTGGGGATTGGCGTCTATCACCGCCTGTACGATCCGCTCTATCTCGGCCCGGTCCGTAAGCTGCTCCCAGCCCCGCTCTCTGACCAGTTCCCGGGGGGCGCGGTTTGTCTCCAGCACGGCGGTAACGGTTTGCTTGGCGATGCTGCCGTGTATGCGCCGTTCCCGGAGCATCTTCAGGATGTCCGCGAAACGTTCCGGCGTTAGGGGGGTGTCCGCCAGGCCGAAGCCCAGGCGCTTGCATTCCTTTATCACAAAAGAGGCCAGCCATTGGGCGGTTTCCCGGGGAGACGCCCCATGGGACAGGGTTTCCTCAAAATAATCGGCCCGGCTCGTCTCGTCGCAGATGAATTCCGCCTGATGCTGGGTAAGGCCGTAACTATCCATGAAACGGTTCCTCCGGGCTTCCGGAAGCTCAATGGAAAAGTTGTCCAGGGCTTCCAGGATGTCCGGTCCCGGACGGAAATTGGGAAGGTCCGTCGGGGCAAACCGGTTTTTTTCCTCGCCGGAGCGGACCTGGAAGGATTCGGTGGCTGATTTAGCCTCGTTCCAGAGCCGGCTCTCGCTGAATACCGTCCCGCCGTTGGTTACGATCTCTTCCTGCCGGGAAAGCTCCGCATTTATCCCCTTGGACACGAAGTTAAAGGAGTTGAGGTTCCTCAGTTTTACCTGGCAGGAGGGGACATCGGGGTAGGGCGCCAGGGCCATGTAGGCGTTACAGCGTATCACGTTCTCCAGAGGGACGCCGGGGATAAGCTCCAGATACTGGATGCGCCGCCGTAAATCGGAGAGAAAGACCTCCGCCTCTTCCCCTATCTCGAAGTCCGCCGCCGTCCTGAGCCTCAGGCTGGGCATACCCGCCTTGGAATAGTCCATGAAGGTTGTCGAGCCCTTGCCCGGCCTGGTCAGACGTCCAGCGTCTTCCTCCAGCCGGACCTCGGTAATGCGGATACGCTTCTTCCGCCGGTGGAATATGATATCCATGGCGCAGGCCTCCCCCAGCTTGATGGAAAGCCAGGACAAGGGATATTCCGGCGGCAGGGTAGGGGTGTTCAGATTCCTTTCATAGGGGGCGTCTTTGATGATAGTCCCCCCCAGGCCGTGTATCAGGAGGTACGCCTTCCGGGCGGTCAGGGCGTTAAGGCGGGGCGCCGCCCCTTCTTCTCCCCGGCAGACCGGACAGGAGCTTCCTCCAGGACCTTGGGAGGCTGGAGTGCAATCACAAAAAGTTTTAACCCCCGAAAGCAGCAGGATTCGGACTTCCAGGGAAATATACGACTTGTACACCGGGTTACCTCTTTACTATCGTATTGCATTATACTATAATGAATAAATGTCTTCTGAGTCTGCTTTAAACCAGGAGTTTGAAGCAGACGCTTCTTTACAAAAAAAAGAAAAAATGCATGGAAAAATTCCTGTTATTACTGTATACTAAAAAAAATCTTGCGGCAATTACCATGGTTAACTTCTGACCATAGCATACGGTAATTCCGGCAGGATTATAAAGGAGCTGGCGTGATACGGCGTGATTTCCCCAAAATTCACTTTTATGATCAGGATTTTGTGGATATCTATGATAAAACCTGGGCCTGGATTCAGGATTGCTGGAACAGCGGGAGTGAATCCGGCGGCATTGAGGGAAAATTTTTCTCGTATCCCGGAAGTCCGGTGATACAGCAATACGACGCTGTTTTTTCATCGTTTTTTCTGGTCTATTCCAACCGGATATATCAGGCCCATCCAACTCTGGATGCTTTTTATACCCGCCAGGAACCGGGCGGCGCGATACGTTCCGCGTATAACATAAGTACCGGCTTGCCCGAGGTGGATCAGGATAACCCCGAAGGTCTGGGGCTTCCCCTGTTTGCCTGGGCCGAATACAATCTTTACCACAAAACGGCGAATAAAAAACGGGTTAAGGACATAATTCCCATACTCCACAAATATATAGAGTGGATAGACTCGGTGTTTAAACGGCCCAACGGCCTTTATGAAGCGTCCTTATCCGCTACGGGGATGGTGACATCCTGCCGGGAGGCGGCCTGCTATCCGGTGGATTTTAACGCGGTTATGGCCGTTAACATGCTTTACATGGCCGCCCTGGCGGATATTCTAAACGACAAAGAGGCCAGTTTTCAGTATAAACGGCAGTATTTTTCCCTGAAAACCCGTATCAATACTCTGATGTGGGACAATGACGATGGGTTCTATTACGACATAGACCGGGACGAGCAGCGGATCAGGGTAAAGACCCTGGCGGGTTACTGGCCGCTTCTGGCGGAGATCCCCAATGACGACAAGGCTGAACGGCTCATCGGCAAATTGTCGGACCCCCGGTTCTTCGGCTCTCCTCATCCCTTTCCATCCATGGCGGTGAATGAGCCGGGATTTGACGAAAACGGCGGCGGTTTCCGGGGTTCCGTGTACCCCCACCTCACCTTCATGGTGATCAAGGGCCTTGAACGGTACCAGCGCTGGGAATTGGCCCGGGAATGTGCCACCCGGCACCTCTACTTTGTCCTGGATTCTATGAGTCCCGACGGGAACCACCATAAAGGGAACCTCTGGGAAGCTTATCTTCCCCTGAAAGAAGGCCCCGCCCTGTGGCCGGAGCGCCCCGGCTTTCCCCGGTCCCAGTACCTTACCTACGATGCCCTCTCCACCATTTGCCTAACCATAGAGAACGTGGTAGGGCTTTTCATCTCCCTGCCCCGGAAGACGGTGGACTGGATCATCCCTAATCTGGAGATCATGGGGGTAGAGAATCTTTCTCTCAAAAAGAACATGATCACCATCTTGTCCAACAAGAGCGGACGGGGCTGGGAGATTCGCATGGAAAGTGAAAAGCTCTACTATTTTACGATAAATATCCTGGGAAAAAAGAAGAAAACCCTTCCCATACCTTCGGGGAAGTGTTCTATGCTTATTGATAAGCTATAAGGCGGAGCCGCGTGGTCGTGGATGCGTTGATTTCGCTCTCCGGTTCTTTTGGATGGTATTCAGGGCAACAGTATTTGGTACTATATACAGATATTCGGCGTTTCTATTAATAGTATTAGATGTATTCGCCCTGTAGGTTGTCATGAAGGGTGAAAGATTAGTAGTATTTGATAGAAGTAGCTGGCAGCATACTTATAAACTCCTAAAGAGTTATAGAGGGATTTTGATGAAGCGATATCTAAGTTTGAGTATTTTGTTATTCGTTTTAGTTTTTACCGGGTTTACCGATGCCGCGTATCTGCGTAGTTTCCGTCAGCGGGGCCCGGCAGTCGCTGGGCTCAAATCCCAGGCTCTGATTGGCCTTCATCCGAGCCTTCCTATGGGGACCAGTGTGACGATAACAAATTTGAAAAATGGTTATAGGGCGGTTGTTACTATTCATGGACGTATGGCCGCTTCAGCGAGCCATATAATAGATTTATCTGAAGGGGCGGCTAAGGCTTTAGGTATGGCGGCCGGGGGCGCAACTCAGGTATCATTGGAGGTCATTCGGAGCAGGCCGAAAAACGAGGCTGGTGATTCCGGCGCGGCTCCGGATGATGAAGCCGAAGAATAGGGGCCAAGAGGTTTGGAAAGGCCTCCGAATTCAAGAAGCAAGGAGAAGTAAAGTATGGAAAAATTTTTTCGCCTGAAAGAGCGTGAGACCACGTTTCAGCGGGAATTGGTGGCGGGGCTTACCACATTCCTGACCATGTCCTACATTCTGGCGGTTGTTCCGGGATTGTTGGGCGGGGTTCCCGGAGGGCCTCCCGTAGCGGCGGTGTATACGGCTACGGTGCTGGTTGCGGCTATAGGAACCCTGATCATGGCGTTGACTTCAAACCTGCCGGTGGCCTTGGGACCCAATTTGGGTCTGAGCGCCTTTTTTGCCGATGTGGTTTTGGGAGTTATAGGATTCAAGCTGTCATGGGCGGAGATCCTGGGCGCGGTACTCATACAGGGGATAGTCTTTGCCGTCATATCTCTGCCGTTTATCCGGAAGGTTGTTGTGGATGCCATCCCGCTGAACCTGAAGAAAGCGGTAACCGTGGGTATAGGCTTGCAAATAGCGATGAAAGGCCTGGTGAGTTCCGGGGTAATCATGTGGGATGATGCCTTTAGCCAGATGGGTTCGATCACCTCTCCGGACGCCCTGGTTACTATCATAGGGCTCCTGATCACTATAGCCCTCTATTCCAAGCATGTACCCGGGGCTATCCTTTTAGGTATTCTGGTAACTACTATCATACGTATACCCTTTGGGGGATTCGGCCTGTCGGAGAACTTTGTTCCCGTAAGCTCCCCCGCAGCGCCGTTGTTTATCGCTCCGGTGTTCTCCTTTTCCTGGGAATTCTTTATCGTGGTGTTTACCTTCCTGTTTGTCGATGTTTTTGAAACCCTGGGATCCTTCCTGGGCATAACGGCCCAGGCGGGGATAATCAAAGACAAATCAATTAAAGTCAAGGAAGGGAAGGAAGAAGTAGGGGATGTTCCCAAGACCTTGCCGGCTTTCCTGTCGGCGGCCATCGGCTCCATCGCGGCGGCTTTGCTGGGGACCGCGCCGGTATCGGTGCGGGTGGAAAGCGTGGCGGGATCCGGAACCGGACGGGGTACCGACCGGGGAAGAGGCGTAGGCGGACGGACAGGTCTGACCGGGGTGGTTACGGGGCTGCTCTTCCTGATTGCCTTGTTCCTGAGTCCCCTATTTACGATTATTCCCAGTTCTGCTCTTGCGCCGGCGCTGGTTCTGGTAGGCTTCCTGTTGATGTGGAAGGTAACGGAAATTGAGTTTACCTATCCCACAGAGGCTATCCCCGCCTTCCTTACCATCATCATCATGCCCTTCACCAGTATTGCGGAAGGTATTGTGTATGGGGTTCTTTCGTTTGTATTGATCAAGACCCTGACGGGTAAAGCAAAATATGTTCCTACGGCAACCTGGATATTGTCGGCTCTATTTATCCTGCGGTTCTTTATCCATTAGGACAGAGAGGGCAGGGGTATGAATCGTACGTATGGCTTTCTGATTATTGGTGTGGTTCTTCTTGTTTTGCCTCTGGCTGGGCTTTATTCCCAGACCAATGACCAGAATTTTATGCGGACCTTCCGCCAGCGAGGGTCCGCTAGCCGTACTATGCGAGCCAACGAATTGGTTGGCGCTCACGCGACGCTTCCTATGGGAACGAAGGTGGTGGTTACGAATATACAGAATGACCGGAAGATAACCGTTACCATTACCGGCCGCATCGCCGCTGCCGGGAACCGGGTCATCGATCTGTCCCAGGTAGCGGCGATAGCCCTGCGAATGGGAGACAGCGATTCCGTCTCTGTCTCCATTGAGGTGGCCAGGGATAGAGAACCCCAAGAGTCGTCCCAGCGGCGGCAGTAGGGGAGGAGCCTCCTCCGCAGTTTCCAGACCTGGGTCCGGCGTTTCCGGACTAAAGTCCATATGCGTTTACTTAGGGATAGGGTGTAGCGGACGGAACAAGGCTGGAACTCTTTGTCGTTTAGAATCGGCACAGGCAAAAGGAAGCCGCCGGAACGTATGAGCTGAAAACATGAGATGGAGCGAAGTTAACAACGCATAGACTACTATGGACAGCATTACCCGCTGTTCCCTCCACAGACTCAAACGAATACTTCCGTCCCCGGTCTCAGCAGACGGATTTCTCTGGTCAGGGGGAAAAACGGGCTTTGTTAGCCCAGGTTTCACAAAAAGCCGCCAGTAATAACTTGCCGTAAAACCAGGCCTTGGCTGATGCCTCAACTTTTGACGGTATCTGATTATACCCAAACAACGACTTCAGCCGCTTGAATACTAGTTCTATCTGCCATCGGAAACGGTACAGTTGCAGGATCAAGTACGCCTCACTCTCAAGCAGGCTTGTCATTACAATCACATACCGGTTGTTCGCCAGTTGGGCTTCGCTCGGCGGCTTCCCGTGACTCTTCATCCGGTTCATTGCTTTCAACCGTTCAACCCCTTTCGCTTCCGCCTCCGCCGTCTTCCGTATCGCGCACAACCGTACCGGCTTATATTCTCCCTTTACCTGGTAATATAAGGTAACCTCCCCGCATCCTCCCGGTTCCAGCCCTTGAAAAAACTCCGTCACTTCAACCCGCTCATGCTCCCTGCTATACAAGTTAAACGCTCCAGTCCGATACCTCAGCAGATAATCACTCCCTCTCGCCCCCAGATATTCTATCCCCGCAATAGTTCCGTATGCCCGGTCGGCGATGACAAGGTCGTCCTTCCCAAAACGCTCAAAATTACTGAGCTTCTCTCCCCTCTTCGCATCGGTAAGCCGCATTTCCTTCATCCCCAGGTCAAACAACCCCACACTATAATGCAGACGGAAATCGGTCTTTGAACTGCCGTACACCGATTCGTCACAGGCATCTACCAGATATACCGCCTTTCCCTCTAGCCACGCCGGCTTTTCTACCAGCATCCGGCTCTCCCGGCACAGATTTTCACAGAGCCATCTCAGCCACTCCGCGCTGTTACACAGCCGCGTATAAATAGCCTTCCTGGTCAGGTGACAGCTCTCACTCATGCTTAACAACACCGAGGTATTCCCAAAGGATTTCCCTTCAGTCAAATACAGAAAGATGAGTTTCAGCGGATCCTCCGGTGTCTTGATTTCCCGGGCCCGCTGGAGGGCTCCCAATTCCTTCGCTTTTTCTCTCCAAACCTCCGGTAATATCGCCGCCAGATCTTCGAAGGTATAGTTGTTCTCTCCCATACCCCCAGGTTATCCGGTTAGAACTATTTCGTCAACTCTTTAAGTAAACGCATATGGACTAAAGTCCGGTGTCATAGCTTGTATCTCCTTATGGTATATGGATTTATGCTAATTTCGTTATACCAGTTTAAGGACAAAGATACAAGCTGTTTTGTTTTTCTATCATTTAAACCGGACAGCAGTGAAATGGTATAATAAATTATGAACATTTTATGGGATTTTGATGGAACATTGGCTCGTAGGGACGGGATGTGGTCTGGGACATTGTTTTCAGTATCGAAAAAGAATAAAATAAATATTTCATTAGAAGATATAAAACCATATTTAACCACAGGATTTACCTGGCATAATCCAGAATTATCACATAAAGAAATATTCAAGGGGAAAACATGGT
>JAIRLK010000396.1 GCA_031259515.1 Treponema sp.
TGACGGCCTTATCTTCAACAACAGGCCGGAGAACTATCCCCTGCAAAGTTATATGCAGACCATTCTGGTTCAGCAGGATTTTAGTACCCTTTCGCTTAACGAGATAGCCCTGTTTTCCCATGTTTCCGACCGGACCGTTAAGGCAGCCCAGGTGTTTCTGGGATGCCTTCCGGTACTTTTAGTCTATCCGTTCCTGCAACGTTACTTTACTAAAGGACTTGTTTTGGGTAGCGTGAAAGGATAAAAGAAAAGGAGAAATCATGAACAATTCAATCAAACCCGGTAAGCCCTGGCTTGACACCAACGGTAACCGGATTCACGCCCATGGGGGCAGCGTGTTTTTTGAAAACGATACCTTTTACTGGTACGGGGAAAACAAGGAAAAGTCCACGCCCGGAAGCGGCGTCTGGCATTGGGGAGTCCGGGCCTATTCCTCGAAGGACCTCTACAACTGGAAGGACGAGGGCCTCCTCATTCCGCCGGAGGAACACGACCGCAACAGCCCCCTTCACCCTTCCCAGAGTATGGATCGTCCCCATATATTGTACAACGACCGTACCGGCAAATACGTGCTCTGGATGAAGATCATGGGCAGCCGGGACGCGGATTACTATGTCCAGTATATGACCGTGGCCCAGGCGGACCGGTTTCTGGGGCCCTATACGATTACCAACATCCTGCATCCTTTGGGAATGAATTCCGGCGATTTTGACCTGGTACAAAACCCAAGCGATCACAAGGGGTATATCTATTTTGAGCGGGTCCATTCGGAACTTGTCTGCGCGGACCTGACGGATGATTATACCGGCGTAACCGGCTATTACTCTTCCCATTTCCCCCGGCCCTTTCCCCCCTATGTGCGGGAAGCCCCGGCCTTTTTCCGCCGCCGGGGAAAGCTTTACCTGATTACCTCCGGCACTACGGGCTATTTCCCTAACCCGTCGGAAGCCGCCGCTGCGGATCTTTACCACGGCCCCTGGACGCTGCTGGGGGATCCCCACGAGGGCGATTCCAGCCGTACCAGTTTCTGTTCCCAGATAAGTTCCGTGTTCAAGCATCCTCATAAGAAGGACCTCTATATCGCCCTGGGGGATCGCTGGTTGACGGACCTTCCGGAAACCATGCCCGACATGGGCGCGGTTTTCGAGGGGATGTTCAACCCTGAAAAGGAACCGGTTCTTTCCCGGGAGGCCATGAACGCCCTGTCGGCTCAAAACACGTCTCTTGCCGGTTACGTGTGGCTGCCCATAGAATTCACCGCCTCCGGCAAGCCGCTTATCCGCTGGCGGGACGAGTGGCGCATAGAGGATTTTGAATAGCGTTTTGAAAAGGAGAACAGCATGATGGAGAAGGTTCCCATCACCAGGCCGCCCTGGACGGATAGATACAAACAGAACTGGGACGAAAGTTTTAAACGGGTTATGGCCTGGTGGAACAATGAAGAAACGGACCGGCCGGTACTTTTCAATGGGGTTCCCAAACCGGAAGCGCAGCGCCGGGGAAACCGGATCGGCCCGAAAGACGCGGCAGAGGCGGAACGCTTTGACCTGGACCCGGAGGTTAGCCTTCACAACATCCGGCACGGCCTTGAAAACACCCTGTATCCGGTAGAAGGGGCGCCGGCGGCTATGTGCAATTTCGCTTCCCTTTTGGGGATGCTCTGCGTGCAGGCAGGGGGCAGAATCCGCTATGCCCCGGACACCTTTACGGCCTGGCTGGAACAGGAAGAAGACCTCTATGACCGGCCCCTGCCGGAACCGGGCGAACCCTGCCCTCAGCTTGCCTTTGTGCTTGACATGATCCGGCGTTTCCATGAAACCTTCGGGTACGATGTGATCCTGGGGGCAAACCCCATGATCGATCCCCTGAGCACCTTGTCCATGATGCGGGGGAGTAATGATTTCTGTATGGATCTGATAGACCGTCCGGAGGACATAAAGCGCTGGGCCGGCAGGCTGGGAGAATTCTACCGCCAGGCGGTATCGTCCTACCGCGAAGCCCGGGCCGCCCTGGGCCGCCGGGAGGACTTTAACTGGACCGGCGCTTGGGCGCCTGGGGACATGGACACACTGGAAAGCGACGTGTCGGTGATGCTGTCCCCTGAAATGTTCCGGGACTTTGTCCTTCCTGAGGCCGAGTATGAGGCTTCCTTTTTTGATTATACCATCTGGCATCTGGACGGGAGCGGCCAGTTTAAGCATTTGGACGATATATTGGCTATTCCAAACCTGCACGCCATTCAGTACGTGGACGAAAAAAGGCGGGACCCGGTTGAATTCGCCGAAGTCTGGAAAAAAATTCTCCGCAAGGGGAAGAGCATCATTTTTAGCTGCGATTACCGTTACGCGCCGGCCTTGACCAAACGGCTTGGTCACCGGGGGCTTGCCTTCGGCGCCTGGAACTGCAATTCCGAAGCGGAGATGGAATGGCTCATTAAAGAAGTAAGCCGATAAGAAACGCCCCCTGCTGATATAAGGGACTTACCTGCAGCCAAATTCCCGGATCAACCGGGGCGGTTTTTTGTTGTCGAGACTGGCGTAGACCTTCGCCAGGAGCACGCCGGTCCAGAGGAGGCCCAGCACTTTGGTTTCCTGGTCACTGTGAAAAAAGGTGGTTTTGAAAATTTCAAAACATACAACCGGAAGGTTATGTGCAATGCCCCGAAATTCCTGAAAATTTCCCTGAAATGTATGAGAAAGTATACAGGAAATCATGTTGAAAAAATATCGAAAGATATTATAATAAAATTAAGGAGTTTGTATATGCTTTCAGTTAAAGAATCAGTTGAAAAGATTAAAGGAGAATTTTCTGACCTTTTTGGCTCAGATGTTACTGATATTAGACTTGAGGAAATAAATGAAAGTAATAGTAACGAATATTACTTAACTGTTTCATTTCTTGTTCCTAATAAAAACATATCCCCAACGGTAACTTCAACTTTAGGAACCATGGT
>JAIRLK010000028.1 GCA_031259515.1 Treponema sp.
CCACCGTGATTTCATCATCGTAAAAAACAGGGGACTTAAAACTGGAATCCTGTCCCAAATAAATGGTTCCCGCTCCGGGCAGATCCATGCCTATTGCCGCGGAGATTAATCCGTTCAACAACATGCCGTGGACGACCGGCTTCCCGAAAATGCTTTTGGCCGCGGCATCCGGATCAAGATGAATAGGATTCATATCGCCGCTGATTCTCGCGAAATCCCGCACATCTTCCCCGGAAAATTTTTTAGTCCGCCGGGTCTTCTGGCCTATGGCCAATTCTGAAAATTTCATTTTCTATGATACTCCTTAAATCGCTTCTACCGCGGCGGCAACTCCCATACCGCCTCCTACGCAGAGAGTGGCAAGGCCCTTTTTTGCCGTTCGCCTCTTCAGTTCATACAAAAGGGTTACGAGGATCCTCGCTCCGGAGGCCCCTACCGGATGGCCCAAGGCTATCGCTCCGCCGTTGACGTTAACCCGTTTGTCATCCCATTGGAGTTCCGTACCCACCGCCAGGGCCTGAGCAGCGAAGGCCTCGTTAGCCTCGATCAAATCAAAGTCATCAATGGTCAGGGAGATCTTTTTCAACAGTTTTTGTACCGCCGCCGCCGGGCCTATGCCCATGTAGGCGGGATCGACTCCGGCCCAGGAACCGGCGATAAACCGCGCCAGGGGGCGTACCCCCAATTCCTTCGCCTTATCGGCGCTCATCACCACCATCGCGGCGGCGCCGTCGTTGATTCCCGATGCGTTTGCCGCCGTTACCGTACCCCCTTCGCTTTTAAACGCCGGCCTGAGAGCGCTGATGCTCTCGACGGTTACGCCCTGCCGGGGATATTCGTCAACGGCAAAAAGAAAGGTATCTTTTTTTACTTTTACCGGCGCCGGCACTATCTCTTCGGTAAACCGGCCCTCTTTTTGCGCCTTTTCACATTTTTGCTGGCTTTCGGCGGCAAACTGATCCTGCGCTTCCCGGCTAATGCCGTACCGGGCGGCCACGTTTTCTGCGGTAAGACCCATGTGGTAATTGCCAAAGGCATCCCAAAGGGCATCCCGTATCATGGTATCAACGAATACGCCGTCTCCCATGCGGTAGCCGCTCCGGGCCTGGGGCAGGGCGTAGGGGGCGGCGCTCATGTTTTCCATGCCTCCCGCCACGATAATGTCCGCCTCCCCCGCAGCGACAAGGCTTGCGGCGAGGTTTACGCACTTGAGGCCCGAACCGCAGACCTCGTTGACCGTTAAGGCGGGGGACTCTACGGGCAGCCCGGCCTTGATCATGGCCTGGCGGGCCGGGTTCTGGCCCAGCGCCGCCTGTATGACGCATCCCATGTATACTTCCTCAACCTGTTCGCTCTTTATGCCGGCCCGGTTCACCGCCTCCCGGATGACCAAGGCGCCCAGATCAACCGCCGGGATGCCCGCGAGGGTTCCCTGAAATTTCCCTATGGCTGTCCGGCACGCCCCGGCCAGCACGACCTCTCTTTGCATGATGGTTTTCTCCTTGTGTTATTCCATGGGTTTTAAATGAGGACTTATGATCAGAGGCGCCCCGGTTGCTTCCCGCACCTGCTCCCCGGTAAAAGCGGGATGAAGTTCAACCAGCGTCAGACCCTCGGGGGTAACCTCAATGACCCCCATCTCGGTGATAATCTTGTTTACGACCCCTACCGCGGTATACGGCAGGGTACATTGGGTTAAAATTTTCGGCTTGCCCTTATTGGTATGGGTCATGGCTACAATGACCTTCTTGGTTCCCACCACCAGGTCCATCGCGCCCCCCATGCCGGGTACCAGTTTTCCTGGCACTATCCAACTGGCAAGATTGCCCTTTTCGTCAACTTCCAGGGCCCCCAGCACCGTGGCGTCAAGATGACCTCCCCGCATGATGCCAAAAGATACGCAGATGTCAAAGAAGCTGCCCCCGGTTTCAATGGTAACCGGCTTGCCGCCGGCGTTTACGATGTCAACATCCTCCCTGCCCGCTTCGGGGGTCGGCCCCATACACATCATGCCGTTTTCAGAATGAAGCAACAGGGTAACGCCGGGAGGCACAAAGTTGACCACCAGGGTCGGAAGCCCTATTCCCAGGTTTACCACATCCCCGTCCTTGAGTTCCTTGGCAACCCGGGCCGCGATAATCTCCTTTACCGCTCCATCTTCTACATCTGCCACAGCGTTTCTCCTCCCACAATCGCGTCCACAAAAATACCGGAAAGATGCACATCATTGGGATCGATCTGCCCGGTTTCCACAATCTCGCAGGCGCCGGCGATAACGTAATCGGCGGCCATAGCCATAAGAGGATTGAAATTCCTGGTGGTCCCGTAAAAGACAGCGTTCCCAAAACGGTCGATTTTGGAAGCCCGGATAAGGGCGAATTCGGCGCGCAAGGGCTTTTCCAACAGGTAATCCCTGCCGTCTACGGAGATAACCTGCTTGCCTTCGGCCACCACAGTCCCCACCCCGGTTGGGGTAAGGATACCGCCAAGGCCGACGCCGCCGGCCCGGATCCGTTCCGCTATCGTGCCTATGGGAACCAGGATACATTCCAGCTTTTCCGCTTCCACGCCCGTATTCATACGCCGGGCAACTTCCGGATTAAGCCCCACATGCCCTGCCAGGAGGGTTTTGACCTGCCCCGCGGCAATGAGTTTGCCTACCCCCCGGTCGGGAAAGCCCGCGTCATCACTGATGATGGTAAGATTCCTGACGCCCTTTTTTACCAGACCGTCAATCAGCAGCTCCGGCGCGCCGCAGGCCATGAAACCGCCTACCATAATGACCGCCCCGTCCTGTATGGGGACTACCGCTTCTTCCACGGAATTTTTAATCTTATTCTTATCTAGGTTATTGATGGTTCTTATCTCCCTGGTAGTGTATCTCGCTAGGAACTGTTCAGAAATAATATGACCAAACGGTCAGGTTATTTCTGAACAGTTCCTTAGGATTTTGCAGGACTTTGCCGCGCAAAGTCCTACAACCTCATTCCGCCGTTGACGGAAAGAACCGTACCGGTAATGTAAGAAGCGTCGTCGCTTGCCAGAAACAAGGCCGCTTGGGCGATTTCCTCAGGCTGGCCCAAACGGCCGAGCATGGTAGCGGCGGCGAATTTATCCAAAAGTTCCTGGGGAACGGTTTTCAGGATGTCGGTCATGATATATCCCGGCGCAATGACGTTGCACCGTACCGGAACGCCCTTGCGGGCGAATTCTTTGGCCCAGCTTTTCGCCATGCCGATAACCCCGGCCTTGGTAGCGGCGTAGTTGACCTGGCCTATATTGCCATATTCGCCAACTACGCTGGAGATGAGGATGATGCTGCCGCCGCCTGAATCCTCCATGTGGGGGCCAATAAACCGGGTAAGATTGAATATCCCCGTCAGGTTAACCGCGATGACCGCGTTCCACATCTCATCGGTCATCTTTCGGGTCATGCCGTCTTTGGTGATTCCGGCGTTATTTACCAAAATATCGATCTTCCGGTATCTTTCTACCGCGTATTCGGTAAACGCCTTACACGCCTGCGGATCGGTAACGTTTAATTGATAAAATTCCTCGTTTTCATAACCGCTCCGGGACTCGGCCATATCGCAGGTTATCACCCGCGCGCCGTTTTCCGTGAACAGCTTCGCCATGGCTTCTCCCAAGCCCCGGCCTCCCCCGGTTATTACCGCCGTCTTTCCTTGTAATCTCATGATCATCCTCCTCATAATAAGAAGGGGGAAGTCTTCCGCTGCCCCCTCTACGGGGATTCCGCCCCCCATAACGCCCTTCGCTAAGGGGACAAGTCCCAGGGGCCTTGTCCCCAGAGGCCCAAGGCCCCCTTCAGCCAACCACTAGATTGATAAAATCTTTCTTTCCCAGATTCTGAAAATAATCATCCACCGATACCTGGAGTAAGGCTTCCTCAAGGGAGGTCTCGTTAAGGTTGACGCCAATCAACAGGTCAATCAGTTCGGCCCGTTCTTTTCGCGCGAAGAAATCGCCAAAAAAAGCCAGATGCTGGATACGCCCGTCGGATATTTCCATTCGGGCCTCAATTTCTCCAACGCCGTCAAAACGGCGCTTTTTCGTAATACTGTAGGCGGGGGAATACCCGTAATTCCATTCCCAGGTCGCGTAAACCTCCTCCCGGATGCGGCGGACATCATCTATGTTAATAGTCTCCGGGGGAATTGTCCATACGTCAAAGTACTCCTTTAGCTGAGCCTCCAAGACGGCGATAAACTGTTCTGTGCCGCAGTCCCGCGCCAGGTGGGGGCGGACGTTCGTAACCCTGCTGTGGATTGATTTAAGCCCTTTGGATTCAATCTTATCTGATGAAACCCGCAGGGCTTGAGAGAGCACATTCAAATCGGAATCAAACATGATGGTCCCGTGGTGCATGACCCGCCCCTGCTTGATGTATTGGGCGTTGCCGGAAAACTTCATACCGTCTATGGTCATGTCGTTACGGCCGCTGATCTCCGCGTTCACCCCCAAGGACCGCAGCGCCCGAACCACGGGATGACAGAAGAAGGCAAAGTCAAACTGCTGGCCCGCAGCGTCGGCGATGAAGGTAAAGTTGACGTTGCCCAGGTCATGATACACCGCGCCGCCGCCGGACAAGCGGCGGACAACCTGTATATCATGGGCTTTTACATAGGGGGCGTTGATTTCCGCCGCCGTGTTCTGGTGCTTGCCGACAATCACGGCGTTCGCGTTTTGCCACAGCATCATATAACTGCGGCCGCGATCCAGCCGGTCAAATACGTATTGCTCCAGCGCGAGGTTCAGCGGCGCGTCATAACCCGCGCCGGGGATATAATACATCATGGGCGATCCGCCTTCAGGCCATCAGGCTGTGTATGGCCCGTCCTACGGCGGACATAAAGGCTTCCGACAGGGCCTCGTTTACCGTAGGATGGGGATGGACGGCGTTCACCAGTTCTTCCGCCGTCAGTTCGCCGGTCATAGCGACCGCGGCTTCCCCAATCATCTCGGTAACATGCTGGCCGTAAAGATGGACCCCCAGGATTTCCCCATAGGTCTCCTCAATGATCACCTTGAATATTCCGTCCGTATCCCCTTCCACCAGGGATTTGCCGTTGGCAGCCGCCGGGAATTTCCCCACCTTGACGCGCGCATACCGTTCCCTGGCCTGCGCTTCGGTCAAGCCTATGCAGGCAATTTCCGGCTCCAAATAGATACACGAGGGGATGTGGTCGTAATTTATCGTCCCATGCCCGCCGAACATAGCCCCCAGCGCAACCAGCCCTTCATGAGAAGCGGTATGAGCCAGCATCACCTTGCCGTTAACATCGCCAATAGCGTAGATGTTTTCGATATTGGTACGCATATTCTCATCAACCGCGATGGCGTTCCGGTCGAATTGTACCCCTATTGATTCCGCGCCAAGCCCTTCTGTATTGGGCGCCCGGCCTACGGCCATAAGAACCGCGTCAGCCTGAATACACCGCTCGTTTCCGCCTTCGTCATAGAAAACAGCGTTATCTTTTACCCGCAGCACCTTTACTCCCAGGTGGAAGGTAATCCCGTCCTTCTCCATGCGCTTTTGCGCCAGGGCGGAAACCTCCGTGTCCACCATAGGGAGGATATGATCCAGCAGTTCCAGGACGGTTACCGCGCTTCCCAGCCGGTTCAAAAGGTAGGCAAATTCCACCCCGATGACGCCGCCCCCGACAATGACCGTCCGTTCCGGCACATGGTCCAGATCCAGCGCCTCCGTACTGGTCAGCAACGTGTTATTCCCTTCTATCTTTATAAAGGAAGGAATAATGGCCCGGGAACCGGTGGCGATGATGATATGCTCTGCGGAAACACGGCGTTCCCCTACCTGGAGGGTATGGGCATCCACAAAACAGCCCGCACCGTTGATAAGGTCAACCTTATTGCCCCGAAGCAATCCCTTGACGCCGCCAACCAGTTGGTTTACCACCGCCTTTTTACGTTCCTGCAATTTGGGCATGGAAACGGTCAGCGTATCCGGAACCCCCTCTATGGCAAAGGCGGAGGCTTCCCGCATTTGCCATAGCAAGCTGGCGGTTTTAATCAGGGTCTTTGTCGGAATACAACCCACGTTCAAGCACGTACCGCCCACAGACTCTTTTTCGATGATACAGGTTTTCTTTCCTAATTGAGCGGACTTGATGGCGGCAACATAGCCCCCCGGTCCGGCGCCGATAACGGCGACCTCGTAATCGTATCCCGCGCTTCCCTCTGCCATGACGCGCCTCCTACACAAGAATCAACATGGGGTTTTCCAGTAAGCGCCGGATGTACCCAAGGAATTGAACGGCAAGCAGGCCGTCTATCAGCCGGTGATCCACGGAAAGCTGGATGTTCATCATAGGACGGATCACGATGCTGTCTTCACCGTTTTCACCGGTAACCACCACCGCTTTTTTCCGTACCGAACTGACCGCTAAAATGGCGGCTTCGGTCCCGTTTATGATCGCGGTAAAGTTTTCTACGCCGAACATGCCCAGGTTGGAAATCGTAAAGGTCCCGCCTGAATATTCATGGGACTCCAGACGGCCTTCCTTAGCCCGGGCCACCAGGTCCCGGCTCTCCCGGGCCACATCCGTAAGGCTTTTTTCCTGAACATCCTTGACGACAGGAACGATCAGTCCATTATTGCCGGCAACAGCCGTACCCACGTTGATACTCTTATAGGATATAACTTCTCCGTTAATTAGGGAAGCGTTCACCGCCGGGTACTTTTTCAGGGCCTTTGCCGCCGCCAGGGTCAATAGGTCGGAAACGGCGATCTTGACGTCCGCCGTCTCGTTCAACTGTTGGCGGAAGGCCGTCAGGCTGGTAACGTCCACAGGCTCGGTAAAGTACAGGTGGGGGGCGGTAAACTTGCTCTGCGCCAGCTTGTCGCCAATGATCTTCCGTATCCCCTTGTAGGGCGTGACGGAAAGGACCTTTTTCTCCCCCTCTTGCGGGGCCGGGGGAGAGCCGGCGTGGGAAAGAACATCGGTTTTCATCACCTTCCCGCCCGGGCCTGACCCGGCAACAGCCGCCAGGTCCACTCCGGCAGCGGCGGCAATCTTCCGCGCCAACGGGGAAGCCTTGATATCTTTTGCGGTTACTCCCCCCTGATACCCGGTCCCCTGTATACCCGCAAGGCTGGCCGGATCGATGCCTTCGTCCTTCACGAGTTTCTTCGCCTTGGGGGTCAGCTTTAATCCCTCCGGAGACGGGCCGGGGGCGGCGGAAACCGCAGAAGCGCCGGGAGCGGACTTTTCCGGAGCGCCTGTTTCCTCAGCCGGTTTCCCGCCCTTCGCGGCGGCCAGGGCGGCGGTATAATCTTCCCCCGGCGCGCCTACCACCCCGATAGGGGTAAACACATCGGCAAAAGCGCCTTCTTCCAGCAGGATGGCCAGCACCGTACCGGCGGTAGTGGCTTCTACCGGCATGGTGGTTTTATCGGTATTGATCTCGAAAAGCAACTCGCCCTTGGTTACCGTATCCCCCACCGCCTTGTGCCATTTAACCAACTGTCCTTCATCCATGTTAAAGCCCAGTTTGGGCATGATAATAATTTCAGCCATGTTTCACCTTCCCGTAACCATGCTGCGGATTTTCGCGGCGATTTTCTTATCATCGGGAATCAGGGGAAGTTCCAGGGCCGGACTAAAGGGCAGCGGAACATCTGCGGTTCCCAGCCGCTCAACCGGGGCCTCCAAATCATAGAACACATCCGGCATGATCCGCGCGATAATTTCACCGCTAATGCCGAACCTCGTATGGCCTTCGTCCACGATGAGCAGTTTTCCAGTTTTTTTAACCGACTTGATAATGGCCGCCGTGTCCAGCGGCACAACGGTGCGCAGGTCCAGCAGCTCCGCGCTAATTCCTTCGCTCTGGAGTTTTTTGATGGCCTTTTCCGCCTTAACCGTCATGATAGAGTTGGCGGCAACCGTGATGTCCGCTCCCTCAATAACAATCCGGGCTTTCCCAAAGGGGATGCATACATCCTCCCCAGCTTCCGGCACATCGTTAAATTTAGTCGTGTAGAGCATCTTGTGTTCAAAAAAGAGTACCGGATTATTATCCCGGATGGCGGTTTTTAACAATCCTTTGGCCTCCCCGGAGGTGGAGGGCAGAACCACCTTGACGCCGGGAATATGGGCCGCCCAAGCGTGGATGGACTGGGAATGCTGCGCCGCAGAGGACCGTCCGCCTCCCAAGGGGGTGCGGACTACCATCGGGACATTGCACTGTCCCCCGGACATATAGGTAATCTTTGCCATCTGGTTAAACAACTGATCGCCGCATACCATGATGAAATCGGCGAACATCAGTTCCACTATCGGACGCAGTCCGGTCAGCGCGGCGCCTACCCCCATACCGATGATGGCCTGTTCTGAAATGGGCGTATCTTTCATGCGCAGGTCGCCGTACTTGTCCATGAGGCCCACCGAGCATTTGAAGTTGCCCCCGATGAGGCCAACATCTTCGCCCATCATAAACACGCTGGCATCCCGGGCCATTTCCTCATCCAGCGCTTCAAGCACCGCGTCCCGGTACATCAATTCTCTCATTATTTTTTCACCTCTCCCTATTTTATTCAACAAATACGTCGGTATAAGCTTCCGTCTCCGGCGGATACGGACTTTCCTCCGCAAACTTACAGGCGGCCCGAATTTCCGCTTCCACCGCGTCCTTAATGCAGGTTATTTCCGCTTCCGTCAGGAGTCCCCGCTTCTCGAGCTTTCCAATGGGTTCATCCGCTTTCCAAGCGGCAACTTCTTCGGCGGGACGGTAATCCCCTGGATCCCCTACGTGATGCCCCTGCCAGCGGTAGGTAGTACACTCAATGAGGGTAGGGCCTTCACCCTTGCGGGCCCGGTCCACCGCTTTTTCGCAAGCCTCGTAAACGGCGAACACATCATTGCCGTCTATGGTAAGGCCGGGTATTCCATAGCCAACCGCCCGTTTGGAAAGCCGATGTTCCTTGGTTACCTTGCGGATGTCCACGGAAATGCCGTACAGGTTGTTCTCAATGATGAAAACAATGGGTAAATCCCAGGCCGCCGCAATATTAACGGCCTCATGGAAGGTCCCCTCATTCGTGGACGCGTCGCCAAAAAAGGCAAGGGTAACCTGAGCGGTCTTCCGGTACCGGGCTGAATAGGCCGCGCCTACCGCGATGGGTATCTCTCCACCCACGATACCGTTCGCCCCCAGTATACCTTTGTCCATGGCCATAATATGCATGGAGCCGCCCTTCCCTTTGGAATAGCCGGTTTCCTTGCCGAGAATCTCCGCCATCATACGGTTCAAATCCGCGCCCCGGGCGATCAGGTGTCCATGACCCCGGTGGGTGGAACCAATATAATCGTCTTCCCGCAAGACGGCGCAAGCGCCAACCGATACCGCCTCTTGTCCCAAATAAAGATGGGCAAGACCCGGCATAAGGCCCCGCTTATAAAATTCAAACACCTCTTCCTCAAAACGACGGGTCCGGTACATGGCGGTATAAAACGGTCCCGCCAGATCCGAATAGCCTAATTTTTTGCTCATGATTCCTCCTTAGAACTATAGTTCCTCAATCACCGTACTAATATAGGTACCTAATTTTTTCACGATTAAGTACACATTGGATAATTCATACGTCGTTGTACAATAAAGACTTACGTTCATCCTTACTATGCAGCTACGGTTGAAAAAATTAGTCATAGAGTTCCTGATATATTTTTAATACCCGGTTATAATCCAGGGGCACAAAACTGTTGGCCATAAGCCGCTGCTGCTTTTCCATGACCGACCGGGTAAATTCAGGCAAATCTTCTTTTTTGACGCCGTATTCCCGCAGCGCCTTGCGGGGCAGGATCGTATCCAGCAGCCCTTCCAGCGCGCCGTAGACCTCCTCCTGTTCACAACCCAACAATGCGGCCATAGAGCTGTTTATGCGGGCGAGCTCGCCGCCGCTTTTAAGTTCCCGGTAGTTTTTCAACACCCCGGAGAAGATGGCATAATTGCTTTCGCCATGGGCGACATGGTATTGTCCGCCCAAGGGATAGCTCATCGCATGTACGGGGCCGCACCCGGCAGTACCAAAGGCAAGGCCGGCGTAATTAGAGGCGGCCAAAAAGTCATCCAACAATTTAATCCGCGCCCCCTGACCTTCGGCGGCAATGATCTGATACCCTTTCAAAATCATTTCCACCGCCTTGTAGGAAAACAGCTTCGTATAACTGGTCGCCTTGGGGGAAAGGGCCGATTCCACCGCGTGAACCAGGGCGTCAATAGAACTGGTGGCAAATACGCCGAAGGGCAGTTTTTCCAGCAATTCGGGGATGAGGATGGCCTGATCCGCGAACATGGCGGGACTGACCATGCCCATCTTGGTTCCCAGACGGGTACGGTTTATTATCGAGATGTTTGTAACCTCGCTTCCGGTTCCGCAGGTCGTGGGGATGATGACCAGCCCGCGTTTTTTTGTCAAATTGGTCCCCTGGGCATACAAGTCGTCCACTGTTTCCTGTTCAGCCACCGCCAGCACTTTGGCGATGTCGATGATGGTTCCGCCCCCTATGGCGATAACCCGCTTGCATCCGGTTTTCCGGGCGTCATGGAGTATAGCGTCCACCATGACGTCGGTAGGTTCCCCTAAGCCGTAGCGCTCCTGATAGATCACCTGGCTTTTCAGCCCCATCTGCCCAAAATAGGGCTGAAAGATATACTCGTTCGTTAATATAAGGTCCTGGCTTTCCAAGCCAAAAGCTTTGACAAAATCGGAACTTGTGGCGAATTTATGAAGTTCCGGCTTGAAAATTATCTGTATCACCTTAATTTTCCCTTCTTAATCTTGAATTTTCTGTTGTACCTTTAAATACATTGTCAGCTATTGCCCAGCCGACGGCTTTTAAATATTAAGCAATTTTCATACCAACCTAAATCAGCGAATAACCACGTTTATTTTTTCGAGAAAGAATGATGGGTAATCCCGCGAACAGCCTGAAGTTTTAGTTTCAATTACCGGTTAAGACCGTCTTTCGCGGAATTTACGGGTATGATTCATGAAATCTGCTATTCGTGTTATTCAGAGTACGGAAAGGTACATTCGACGCCTAACTGTGCCATTGTGTGCCAGACCATTCGCGCCGGGGCTCATGGCAATGGCACATAACTGACACGTAACGTCACATATATCGTTATTTCAGATAGGTTTCCTTGGAAATACCGTAGCTTGACATCCTGCGGTACATGGTTCGCCGGCTGACTCCCAACAGTTCCGCCGCTTTCTTCACTTTAAAACCCGTGGAATACAGGGCGTTTTCAATACGTTTCCGTTCATTTTCATAGGATACCGGGTTAGGGGCCTTGCTTTTAGCCTCCGGTTCCCCAAGAACCGCGTCATCGGGAATAAGCAAGGGCCCGGGCGCCCCGCGATCTTCCCCTTGCATCTTGCTCCAAATCGACAGGGACTGAGGCTCAATCAACGCATGAGGGGACACGTAGACCGCCCGTTCCACGATGTTTTCCAGTTCCCGTACATTGCCGGGCCAGGAATACTTTTTCAACGCCATAAGCGCGTCCGGACTGAATCCGTGGATGCGGTGCCCCGCATTCCCGGCGTATTTATATAAAAAATGTTCCGCCAAGGGTATGATGTCCTCCTGACGTTCACGCAACGCGGGTATTGAAATATCAAATACGTTCAGCCGGTAGTAGAGATCGTTTCGGAACTCGTTGTGCAGGATCTTTTCCTCCACGTTTTGATGGGTGGCGGAAATGACCCGGACGTCTATCTTGATAGTCCTGGTAGAACCGATACGGCTGACCTCCCGGCTCTGAAGGACCCGCAGCAGGCTCGCCTGCACGTCAAAGGGCATGTCGCCGATTTCATCGAGAAAGATGGTGCCGCCGTTGGCAAGTTCAAATTTTCCCGGGCAGCCGTCCCGTTTGGCGCCGGTAAACGCTCCGCCTTCATACCCGAAAAGCTCGCTTTCAACCAGGCTTTTGGGAATAGCGCCGCAGTTAATTGCCACAAAGGGGCCGTCCCGCCGGCTGCTGGCATTATGGATCGCCTGGGCAAACATCTCCTTGCCGGTTCCGCTTTCGCCTTTTAAAAAAACGTTCGCCCGGTTCTGCGCCGCAAGCTGGGCCATGCGGATGGCTTCTACCATCACGGCGGAATCGCCGATAATATCATCCAAAATGAACCTGGCTTCCGAACCCACGATGCGGTTAATGCGTTTATGCAGCGTTTCGGTCTTCTCAAAGAACAAAACATAATCCCCGGCATCGGTAATTTCCACCGACAGGGACAACCGCACGGTTTTTCTGCCAATCTCCAGCGTAATCGGACGGTCGCGTATGCAGCCCTGATCCCCGAGAGCAAACAGTTCCTGGGGCATAAATTCCCGCAGGGGATGATCCTCCAACTGTTCTATCCGTTTGCCTAATAACAGGGCCGCCCCGCGATTTACGCTGATAATCCGCAGATTTTTATCCACCAGCATCACTCCGGAAGGCCAGGCGGAAAGCATGGCGTCGTTACTTTGCTGCATCCGGTTCAATTTGTCATAGGCGTTCTGCATCAAAAGAAGCTGAGTTGTCGCCTTTGCGGCGGCGGCCGCCATGCCCAGGGTATGGAGGTGCACTTTGGGCATGGGGCCGATAATACAGAGGCCGCCGATGATATGCCCGTGAAGGTCAAAAACCGGAGCTCCTGAGCATGTCCAATTATAATGCAGGGGGAAATAGTGTTCTTCCCCGGATATTTTAATGGCGTCGCCGATTACTAAGGCAGTGCCTATCCCATTGGTACCTATGTTTTTTTCATCACGATTACACCCTTCGGCCAATCCATTTGCCTTGGCTATCCGCAGAATCTCCTCGTCGCCGGAGACGCTCAACACATAGCCGTCTTCATCAAAGATGGCGGCCATAAAACCGGAGCCGATGGTAAAGCGGTAAATCCCCGCCAGCACGGAAGACGCGGTATCGAAAAAATTTTTCCGCACCGCGATGCGCTGTTGGAGTTCCTGGGGGGAAATCAAGGTTTTATCTACCCGCTCCGGGATAACGCCGGCGTTTCGGGAACGGATCCAGGATTCAAGAACTTTTGGGGCAATATCAATAACCGGCATAATCCCATCTTTTTGAAAAGCCTCCCGGGCTTTTTTTATATCCTCTTGTGACGGCCTTTCCATATCAACCCTCTCTGCCAATGAGATTATCGCTTTTTTACAGGAATCATTATAATACAGGTATAGTAAAAACTGTACTCAAAAAATAACCTATAAACAGGAAAAAACGCCAGGAGTTTGCGGGGACAAGTCCCCAGGGGCCTAAGGTCCCCCGGACCCCCGATGGCTGCTTGGCATAATAATTGCTGTTAATAATAAAGAGCGATAGGCTCTACATTATCTTTGTAAGGGAGAACTAACAATGAAATCAGGTTTTAGCGGCGTTGACTTTGAGGACACCATTAATTATGACAAGTTGAGGAAAGACCGGCTGGCCCGGGCAAAAGAACAACTCCAAAAAACAGGGTACGGGGCCTTGCTCTGTTACGATTTTGACAACATCCGCTACATCACCGGCACGCATATCGGCGAGTGGAACCGTAACAAGATGAACCGTCACTGTCTGCTCATAGACGGTCTGGATCAGCCGATTTTGTTTGACGCCGCCTGCCCGTCCAAGCGCCGCCGGGTGTCGTGGATCCGCCCGGAAAACATCATGCCCGCTGTTGGCTCCATGCGGGGTTCCATCCCTGCCGAAGCCGGCATGGTGGATATGGAGGCCGGTGAGATTCTCCAGTACCTCCAGAAGTATGGGGTGGATAAACGCCCGTTGGGGATTGACATCGTGGATATTCCCCTTCTGAAGGCCCTGGAGAAGGAGGGAATAGAAGTAACCGACGGCCAGGCCCCTATGGTGGACGCCCGGATGATTAAGACCCCGGAAGAGATAGAACTGCTCAAGTGTTCCGCCGCCATGGTAGACGCGGCGTACTGGGACGTGGCCAAAAACCTGCGCCCTGGAGCCACGGAAAACGAGATGGAGGCCCTTATCCAGGGACAGCTCTTCAAGTGGGGTTCTGAGTCTGTGGAATTTGTGAACTGTATCTCCGGTATGCGGGGGAACCCCCACAGCCACACCACCAGTAACCGCATGATCCGCCCCGGAGAGCTGGTTTACTTTGATATCGGCAATGTGTACAACGGCTACCATACCTGTTACTACCGGACCTTCTCCTGCGGCAAGCCCACCAAGCCCCAGGAAGAAGCCTACGCGAAGGCGTTGAAGTGGATCCGGGACGGCATCTCGGTGATCAAGCCCGGCGCTACTACCGGCGACGTGGTGGCCGTGTGGCCCACCGCCCAGGAATTGGGCTTTAAAGACGAAAAAGAAGCCTTCCTGTTGCAGTTTGCCCACGGCATAGGTCTGGGCCTGTGGGAGAAACCCGCCATCTCCCCGCTCTTCTCCAAGGACCATCCCTTTGAGTTTAAGCCCGGCATGACCTTCGCCATCGAGACTTGGTGCGCCGCTAAAGACGGCACCGGCAGCGCCCGTATAGAAGAGGAGATCGTGGTTACCGAAACCGGACATGAAGTCATCACCAAGTTCCCCTCCGACGAGATCACTTCCTGCGGCTTCCCCGGCTGCCTTTTCCCGTAAGAGCCTGGTGCGCTGGTCATCCAGTCTGGACACCACCCGCGTCAAAAGCGAGGAGCGAAGCGGCGCAAGAAGCGGCGCAAAAAAGCGGCGAAGCAATCCAGACGGGCATCCACTGCACGGGATTGCTTCGTTGCGCTCGCAATGATGTATGAGCAAGCCCCCGGCTATGCCGGGGGACTCAAAGGGTTCAGGATCATGCATAGAATTTTCTTAGAGGGAGGCCGGTGGAAAAATAGCCCTTGAATCGGCTTATATCCAGGACGTTAGCTCCCTTTTCGCCGGCTTCATCCCCTGAATCAGTCCTCATATTTTTTCTCTGCGTTTATCCTGCGGATCCCCCGGAGGATGTTGTTTTTTCCTGAAAGGGTATAGGCTAAGCAAGCGCCGGGAACGGAAAAAATGTAAAGCGCCCTGCCCGCCCCGGCTCAAAGGGCCTACATGTAAAATTGTTGATTTTTTTAGGGGGGATATTGTTTTTTCCCGGAAATGCGGTATATTCTAAGCAAGCGCCGGATATGCTTCGTTTGAAACGGTACGAAACGGCCTATACTAACCCCCCAGGGGAACAAGGAACACGGT
>JAIRLK010000040.1 GCA_031259515.1 Treponema sp.
CTGTCCGCGACGATATGCTGTATACTTATCGCGGTAATTGCCGGCTATGCTCTTTCCCGTTTTAAGGGCCGGGTATTTTCAGGATACGCGGTCCTGCTCCTGATGCTTCAATTGTTCCCCGCCATATTATTGCTCATTCCCCTTTTCGTCATCTTTACCGCGTTGAATCTGGTAGATACCCTCTTGGGCTGTATTCTGGCCTATACTACTACTAACCTTGCCTTTTCTATCTGGATGATCAAGGGCTTTATGGATTCCATACCCTTTGATTTGGAAGAAGCAGGCATGATAGACGGATGTACTCAATTTATGGCTTTTTTACGGATCATCATTCCTGTCTCCATGCCCGGCATCTCCACGGTGGGGATCTTCACCTTTATCAACTCCTGGGGTGAGTATACCCTGGCCTCCATCCTGCTGCGGAGCGACAAGAACATCACCTTAACTCTGGGGTTACAAAAATTTGTACTCCAATTTACCGCGGATTGGCCCGCCCTGATGACGGCCTCCACAATCGCCACCATCCCTACGATTCTCTTCCTGGCGTTTGCCCAAAAATATCTTGTCCGCGGTATGTCCGCCGGCGCGGTAAAAGGATAGGAGGAGTCTGTGTACTAAAAAAATCGCGCAAAAGAGCAATTTTTGAGCAGTCTGGATAATAATTGGTAAGCAGGGCCCCGTTTCATGCCCCATACTAAGTAAAATATGTTTTTAGGAGGATATGAATGAAAAGGTATCAATGGATTGCCTTAGGGTCCCTGCTTGTGGTTCTTTCGGCGGGCTTTTTTTCGTGTAACAAGCAAGGGAGTAGTTCGTCCGCCGCCCCCGCCGCCGGAAGCGGCCAGCCCATCACACGGGAAGAACTGGAAAAGGCTTCCGGGGACCTGGTCTACTGGTCGGCGTTTACCGGCGATTCCTTAACGTGGGATGAATGGAGGGTGGCTGAATTCAAGAAACTCTATCCCGGGGTGAATGTGGATATTCAGTCCGTTCCCCAGGCCGGGATGACTAACGGCAAGCTCTTGGCGGCGATTGCGGGGAGAACCGCGCCGGATACCCTTGTTTCGGACGATTATGTGTCATCCTACGGCTTTGCCGGCCAGGGGGCGTTTGAACCCTGGGATCCCTATCTTGAGGCAATCGGTCTTTCCATTGATGACTTCATGCCCGGTTTCCGCAGCCTTATGCAGTACGAAGGCAAGACCTATCTGCTTCCCCAGGACTCTAACGTGATCATGCTGTACCTGAATACGGATATGGTCAAAGAGGCGGGCCTTGATATTACCAAATATCCCACAAACCTGGAGGAGCTGGCGGATTGGGCGGAAAAACTTACCATCCGGGATGCAAGCGGCAGGATAACCCGGTATGGGTTTATTCCCTGGCAGGATCAGGGCAACGACGCCCCGACGCTGTGGCCCTTCATGTTTGGCGCGGAACTCTACAATCAGGAAACCAACAAGCTGGAACTTACCGATCCACGGGTCGTGGCGTCTTTCCAGTGGATGCGTGAATGGGCGCAAAAATACGACCCTGTGGCGATCAGGGGCTTTACCCAGTCCGCCGGCGGCTTCTTCTCCCCGGACCATCCCTTCTTCCAGAATAAACTGGCCATGACGGTAACGGGTAACTGGGTTACCAACGCCCTGCGGATCTACGCGCCTGACGTCAATTACACCGTGGTTCCGATTCCCGTTCCCCCGGGAGGCCGCGAACGCTCGACGCCCCTGGGATCAAACGTGTTTGCCATCCCCAAAGGCGCCAAGCGGCCTGAGCTTGCCGCGCTTTTCTTCCAGTTCACCCAGCGGACTGAAATTAACGCCGACAACTTTGATAACTGGCGTTCGATTCCCTGCGTGGACAAACTTTTCGAGGATGTATCATGGACGAAAAAGAACGATCCTATTTACAAGCTTGAACGGGAAATCGCCAATTCGCCCAAGTCCGGACATCCTGCGTTGTGTCCGGTTTCCGCCGAGCTGAACCAGCAGCTCATCGCCCTCCGGGACGATATTATCTACAACAACGCCGATCCGGAGGCGCTCTTGCGGCAGCTTCAGGACCGGTTACAGCCGGAGTTGGACAAACTGGCCGTAAAGAAGTAGCCGGATGCGGGACCCGGCAAGCGGCATCACGTATGCGGCATACCGCTTGCCGGGCTTCCCGTCCATCATCAGAATCGTTGAGGAGGGTCCTATGAAAAGCGCCGCCGTAACCAGAGAAAACAAGCGTAAAATACTCCTTAATAAAATAGGCTTTGCCGCCCTGTTTGCGTCCCTGTCCGTGTTGGCTTTTCTTTTTGTTGTACCGCTTTTCTGGCTGCTGACCTGTTCTTTCAAACAGCCGTCGGAACTTTTTGCCGTGCCGGTCCAGTGGCTGCCTAAAACCTTTGATTTTAAAAACTATAGCCGGATGTTTAACTACTTTCCGTTTATGCGCTATCTGAAAAATACGCTGATAATCGTGTTTTTCAACATTGTGGGATCAACGGCGTCAAGCGCGGTCGTGGCCTACGGGTTCTCGCGCCTGCGGTGGAAGGGCCGGGACCAGGTGTTCGTCCTGGTGCTGGTCTCAATGATCCTGCCTTTTCAGGTAGTAATGGTGCCGCTCTTTCTGATGTTTCAAAAAATAGGCTGGATAGGAACCTTCCTGCCCCTTACGCTTACCTGTTTTTTCGGCAATCCCTTTTATATTTTTCTGATGCGGCAGTTCTTTTTGTCCCTGCCGGAAGAATTGAATGAGGCGGCCCGCATCGACGGTTCAGGAGAGTTCCGCACCTTCTTTCAAATCGCCATGCCCCTTTCCCTGCCGGTACTGGCGACTGCGGCAATATTTTCGTTCCTGCGTTCATGGAATGATTTTATCGGGCCTTTGATTTTTTTGGCCAACGATAAACTCTATACCCTTGCCATCGGCGCCCAGCTTATACGGTCCCGCTTGCAGCCAAACTGGGAAATCCTCATGCCCTTGGGGGTAGTGATGGTGCTGCCGGTGTTAATCATTTTCTTTTTGATGCAGAAGTATTTTATCCAGGGCATTGCCATGTCGGGTATCAAAGGATAGGAGGCAGCTATGATCGCCGGATCTCCGTTTTCGCCAAACAAATCAGAACGCCGTGAATTTTGGATCGCCATGGTGTTTATCGCTCCCTGGGCTGTCGGCCTGATTGCCTTTACCCTTTATCCTATAGGGATGTCGTTTTACTACTCCCTTACGGAGTATAAGGTAATCTCCGATCCTGAATTTATCGGGCTGGCGAATTACACTAATCTTTTCACAAATAGTGTGTTTCTAAAATCCCTGTCGAATACGATCTACATCATCTGCTTGGGCGTTCCCGTCACCCTTTTTTCGGCGTTTACCGTGTCGGTGCTGCTTAACTCAAAAGAGCTTCGCCGGTTCGGTTTTTTCCGCATCATCTTTTTTCTGCCGACTCTGGTCCCCCTTATCATCAACTGTCTGCTGTGGATATGGCTTTTGAATTCCGAAAACGGCCTTATCAACGCCCTGCTGGGGCTGTTCGGCATTCGGGGGCCTTCCTGGCTCGGCTCCCCCTCGTGGGCCAAACCCGCCCTTATCCTGATGATGGTGTGGGGCTGCGGGGGAACGATCATCATCTTCCTTGCGGGCCTACAGGATATACCCGAATCCCTGTACGAATCCGCGTCCCTGGAAGGGGCGAATTTTTTGCGAAAAACCGTGCATATCACGATTCCTATGCTTGCGCCGGTTATCCTTTACAACGCGGTAACCCTGGTGATAGCGGCCCTTCAGTGGTTTGCCGAACCCTTCGTGATGACCGAAGGCGGCCCGGATAACGCGACGATGTTTTTCGCGTTGTACCTGTATCAAAATGCCTTTCAGTTTTTTAAGATGGGGTATGCTTCCGCCATGGCTTGGGTCATGCTCCTCATCGCCCTGGGTATCATTTTTCTGCTGTTCAAAGGCATGAAACGTTTTTCCCAGGACTAAGCCTGTTCCAAACCTCCGGGGGGCAAGGTTGACCGCTATCGAGGTCAATTCAAGACCCGTTGAGGGGGGCAGCGGAGGGCCGGAGCGTAGGGGGAGACCCCCCTTAAATTTTTTTATCAAGGAGTAATTTATGGGCAGTCCTGTTTTGGGAACAAACCTGCTCTGTCAGGTTGGCATACTTGTCAACGACATTGAAAAGACGAGTCAGGATTGGGCGGAATTTTTGGGCGTTGAACCGCCTGAGATTCAGATCACCGGCGATGTGAACGAGGCCCGGACGCGATATTCCGGCGCCCCTTCTGAGGCGCGGGCAAAGCTGGCGTTTTTTCATGTAGGGCCGGATGTGGATGTTGAGCTTATCGAGCCGGACAAAGATCCCGCTTCCACCTGGCGGCATGACCTTGACGTAAACGGAGAGGGTTTTCATCACATCGCCTTTGTGGTACAGGGCATGAAGGAAAAGATAGCCGCCTGCGAAAGGGCCGGTTACAAGCTGCTGCAAACCGGCGAATATTCAGGCGGCAGGTATGCGTATATCGACGCGGACGAAAAGTTAAAACTTGTACTTGAATTACTGGAGAATGACGGGCCCGCTGAAAAGGCGGGCGCGGTTTGACGTAGGTATAAACGTATAATAAGAGAGGAGTAATTGTATGGGAAAGATTACAGGCATCGCGCATATAGCGATAACGGTACAGGATATGGAAAAGTCTCTGGATTTTTATACCCGGGCGCTTGGTTTTACCAAGGCCTTTGAAATTCCCGAACCGGAAACCGGCAAGCCCTGGATAAATTATCTTTATATTGGCAACGGTCAGTTTATTGAGCTTTTCTATGACGGGATCAGGGATAACCCCTGGTCGGAAGACCTGCGGGGGTTTAACCACCTCTGTTTACAGGTTGACGACATCCACGCGGTCGTCGAGGCGCTTAAAAAGGCGGGGGTTGAAATTACCGACGGTCCCAAACAGGGCTGCGATTACAACTGGCAGGCGTGGATCAAGGATCCCGACGGCGTCCGCATAGAGCTTATGCAGATCGATCCAAAATCGCCGCATCACAAAGCCATGGAGGAACTGCGGTAATGTCCATAGGAACAACAAAATTGTGCCACATCGCGGTCCTTGTCAGGGACCTTGACAAGGCGCTGAGAAATTGGGAGCAGCTTCTGGGCCTTAAAGCCGGGGAACCTTTCAACCTGCCTCCGGCTTCCGAGGTGCCTGTCTTTACCAACGGCGAATTGGGAGACTATGCCGACTGCCGGCTTGGGACGATCCAACTGGAAAACTGTCTGCTTGAATTCGTACAACCCGGCTCGAAGCCCGGTCCGTGGAAAGACAAACTCGACCGGGACGGGGAAGGTGTTCAGCATATCAGTTTTATTGTGCCTGACCGCAAGAAGGCGCTGGATGAGCTGCGGGATCTGGGCGCTCCCGCGCCCTATCACATAGGGTACTGGCCCGGCGGCACCTACTCCTTTACCGACAGCGCCGCTCAGTTGGGCGTTGAAATCAATATCAAAACCAACGACGACAACACGGCAAAGAAAGCGCTGCTGTTACGCGATCCGGACATTCACAAACAGGATTTGCTATGAGGCTTGGCGCGCCGGTTTTTATCGAAACAAATGACCCGGAAGTCTTTGTGGCGGAGCATGTACGCAAAGGCTACCGGGCGGCCTACTGTCCCGACTGGATTAACGCGGACACGGACCCTGAATTGTGCAGGGCCTTCAAGGCGTCTCTTGCCAAACACGATATCCTGCTTGCCGAGACGGGTATTTGGCGGAATGTGCTTTCCAAAGATCCGGCGGAAGCGGCGGCGGCTTTTGAACATTCGGTGCGCCGCCTTCATACCGCCGAGGAACTGGAGGCCCGTTGCGCGGTGAACATCGTGGGTTCCTGGAACGAGGAATACTGGGACGGCCCGCACGAAAAGCACTATACGCAGGATTTTTTTGACGCCGCTGTGGAAGCGGCCCGTAAGGTGATTGACGCAGTTAAGCCCACGCGCACTAAAATGACCTTTGAGATTATGCCCTGTCAGTTTATCGACTGTGCGGCGGAGTATATGCGGTTTATCCGGGCTGTGGACCGAAGCGCGGCGGGGATTCATCTTGACCCGGCGAACAGTATTTCTAATCCCCGGCTTCTTTACAACAACGCGGCGTTTTTTCAAAATGAATTTTCCCTTTTGGGCGGCGCGGTGCTGTCAATACACCTGAAGGATCTGCGGTTAAAGCCGGAGGAATTCACCGTGCAGCTTGAGGAGGTCCTTATCGGCAGAGGGAACATCGACTACGGCAACCTGTTGCGCCTTATCGGCAAGCTGCCGCCTGATACGCCGGCTATGCTGGAACATCTTGCAAGCGAGGCGCTCTACGACGAGGCGGCGGCTTCGCTTCGCTGCCTTGCGGGTCCGTGGACGAAAGATGTTGCATTCTAAAAAAGACTATGACAAAATATCACAAACAAACCAATGATGGCGGGGGAAAAATGGTATTAGTGCCGGTAAAATGTCCGTATTGCGGAAGAACGGAACGGCAAGCAGCGGTTTCTTTGCCTCAACGAAAATTGTTCGCACAGGACGTTTATTGAAAGGTATACCCTGAATTTTTCAGAATAAGTAGTCCGGGTTGAGCGCCGCCTGTTTCAAATTTTCAAGTCCAATTTTTAAGTCCAACAAGAGGCTGTCTCGGTCCAAAAAAAGGCCAATCAGACCCTCATGCCGCCTGAAAGGGGAGGGCATTTCTCTTGCGTCTTGGCATCTGGAGCGGGGGGGAGACTTCCCGCGCCTTAAAGTGTATACTGTATCCTTCAAAAAGGCTAAAGCCTTGATGTCATTTTTGATGTCATTTTGATGTCATATAGAAGTGTTCTTCATGTCAGTAAAAATTCAATGCGGAGAGATGTAATGGAATCTATCATTTTGGCGTCCGGTTCTTTACGAAGACAGGAATATTTCCGGCTTATGGGGCTGCCGTTTAATATTATGCCTTCCCTCATTAATGAGGACTATGATGCGAATTTGAGTCCCCGGGAGATAACTGAAGAGTTGGCGGTACGAAAGGTCAACCGGATTATTGAGCTTCTTCAGGGGCGGGCGCCGCCCTGGATATGCGGCGCCGATACGGTTGTTTCGATGGACGGAAATATCTTTGGGAAGCCGTCGTCCCGGGAAGATGCCCGGAATATGCTGAACATCCTCCAGGGCCGGGATCACCATGTGATTACCGCAGTGGCCCTCTTTAACGGCAGGGAAAAATCTATCGACTGCCGCTCGGTGCTCAGTACCGTAACCTTCAGTCCCCTCTCGGAGGTCGAAATGGAATGGTACCTCAATACCGGGGAATGGCAGGGTGTTGCGGGGGCGTATAAGATACAAGGACTGGCATCCTGTTTTATTTCCCATATCACGGGGTCTTACACGTCCATCGTGGGCTTGCCAATGTATGAATTTTATGTCATGCTTCGCGAGAACGGGTATCCTTACGGGAACTAACCCGTTCAGGGAGTTTTTAAAACTCCTTATTTTCCGTCCTCCTTTTGGAGGATGAGATAGAGGGAAGGCGCCGCCACGACGCTCCTTTCCGAAGGGACGCCGTCTATAGCCTGTCCGGGGACCGGATGGAAGCTGGGCGGAATCTCGTGCGATGCGAATCGCAAATGCGGATAGGGGAGATTTTAGGGCGCGCGGGAGGAACACATGGCTGTAGTTACCATGAAAAGCCTGTTGGAATCGGGGGTGCATTTTGGTCACCAGGTAAAACGCTGGGACCCTCGGATGAAGAAGTATATCTTCGCCGAACGGAATGGCATCCATATTATCGATCTTCAAAAAACCATTCAGGCGATCAAAGATGCCTATGATGCGGTCAGGAAGAACGTTTCGGCGGGCAAAACTGTGTTGTTTGTGGGGACCAAGAAACAGGCTCAGCAGGCAATCCAAAAAGAAGCCGAACGATGCGGTATGTTTTACGTCAACAACCGCTGGCTTGGCGGTATGCTCACCAATTTTGTAACCATCAAAAAGTCCCTGCTTCGTCTTAAAAAACTGGAAAAGATGGAAGTTGACGGGACCTTTGAAAACTTGACGAAAAAAGAAATCGCGTTTCTGGGTAAGGAGCGGGCAAAGCTCCAGAAAAACCTGGGGGGCATAAAAGAAATGAAGGAGCTTCCGGGCATTCTTTTCATCATTGACACCCGTAAGGAAGCCATCGCCGTGGCGGAGGCCAAGCGGCAGGGTATTCCTATTGTCGCGGTGGTGGATACTAACTGTAATCCCGAAGGGATAGATTTCCCCATTCCCGGGAACGACGACGCCATCCGGGCCATCACCCTCTTTACCCAGATTGTCGCCAACGCGGTAGTTGAGGCGGATAACGAGGCGGGGCTCAAGATCATCGAGACCCTGGGGGACGAAAACGAAGACCTGGAAGAAATCATAACCGACGTCTCCATCAAGGAAGAGGACCGGGAAATCGACATCGAATCCTATTCTTCCGGCGCGGCTCCGGTGGATGAAAAGAAAACGGAGGAAGCTGCCGCCGAGGATGAAGATGAGCTTCCGGTGGATGTTGATAAAGTTTACGACAAGGAATAAACAAACCCTTTTAAGGAGTCAGACAAATGGGAATTAGCGCAGAAGATGTCAAAAAGCTCCGGGAAAAAACCGGAGCGGGTATGATGGAATGTAAAAACGCCCTGGTGGAAACCGGCGGGGATTTTGCCGGGGCGGAGAAGCTCTTGAAGGAAAAGGGGCTTGCGGCGGTGGAAAAACGCTCTGACCGGGCGACCAATGAGGGCAAGATTTTTGTGAAGATCGGGGACCGCGCGGCGGCCTTGGTGGAGCTGGCGTCGGAAACGGATTTTGTGGCCAGAAACCCTGAATTCATCGCCTTGGGGAACGCGGTCGCGGACCAGGTTCTGGAAAAGGGCTATACTGGGCCGAATGAAGAGCTTGCGGGCATGGTAATGGACCTGGCAACGAAGATTCGGGAAAACATGAGCCTTAAGCGGGTCCATCTGGTTACGGCGGGGACCGGCGAGTATCTCGTCAAGTACATACATGGGGATGGGGCCATAGGGGTCGTGGTAAAACTGAGCGCCGCTCATCCGGAGGTCCTTCAAAAGGAGGAATTCAAGGCCCTTGCCTTTAACCTGGCCCTCCATATCGCGGCGTTTAACCCTGCAGCCCTGGACCGGGACCATGTAGACGCGGCCTTCCTCAAAGAGCAGGAGGAGATTTTCCGCAAGCAACTGAAAGGTGATGAAAAACTCCAGGGAAAACCCGCCAATGTGCTGGACAATATTCTTAAAGGAAAAGTAAATAAATACCTGTCGGATATATGCCTTATGGAACAAGGGTATGTAAAGGACGAAAAATTCACCGTGGCCCAGGTTCTCGCCGGCACGGGGAAACAGCTTGGAACAACAGTAAGCGTGGCTGATTATGTGTACTTTAAGGTAGGAGATAGTTAATGCACAGCGTTATTTCTTCATCCGAAGCGCGGATGAAAAAAACCGTCGTCAATCTGAAAGAGGGGTTTGCCGCTTTGAGAACCGGCCGGGCGTCGGCGTCCCTGTTCGATAAGATAAAGATCGATTGTTACGGGGATAAAATGCCTCTCAACCAGGTGGCGGCTATTTCCATTCCCGAAGCCCGGCTTATCGTGATACAGCCCTGGGACAAGGGGCTTATCGGGGAGATTGAGAAGGCCATACGGACTTCGGAACTTTCCCTGAATCCCAGCAATGACGGAAAGGTTATCCGGATCGCCATTCCGCCTCTGACGGAGGAACGCCGGAAGGAGCTTGCCAAGCTCGCCAAAAGCCAGGCGGAACAAAGCCGGGTGGCGGTGCGGAACATCCGGCGGGACGGCAATGAAGAGCTAAAGAAAATCTTCAAGGCCGGAGAGCTTACGGAGGATGAGGAAAGCCGGCATTCCGAAGAATTGCAGAAACTGACCGATTTCTATATCGGGAAAATCAACCAGGTTCTGGATGAAAAAGAAAAAGAAATAATGGAAGACTGATGTCCGCTAAACAAGCCGCCAGCTCAAAGCCCTTCCTGGAAGAAGGTTCCTTCCCTGCCCATGTGGGCGTTATCATGGATGGTAACGGCCGCTGGGCGGTACGGCGCGGGCAAATCCGTACGCAGGGGCACCTTGAAGGACTCAAGACGGCAAAAAAAATTGTTAAAGCCGCAAGCGATATGGGTATTGCCTACCTGACCCTGTATGTTTTCTCCACCGAAAACTGGAAGCGTACCGCTGAAGAAGTGGGGTTTATCATGGGCCTTGTAAAGCAGTACCTGGCGGCGGAACTGGATTTTTTCAGGCGGAACCGCATCAGGATACGCTATGCTGGGGATGCCCGGGGACTGCCCCCGGACATCGCCCGGGAGATTCGGGAGGTATGCGACGACACCCGGGATTTTTCGGGGCTGCAGGTCATCCTAGCCCTGAATTACGGGGGCCGGGATGAGATAGTCCGGGGGATACGGCGGCTTTTGGAGGCTCTTCCTTCCGGCGGGGAACTTACGGAAGCCGCCTTCCGGCAATACCTGGACAATCCCGATATTCCCGATCCGGATCTTATCATCAGGACCGCCGGGGAAATGCGGATCAGTAACTTCCTCCTGTGGGAAGGGGCCTATACGGAATACTGGGTTTCGGAAAAACTGTGGCCCGATTTTACGGAAGAAGACTTTGCCTTGGCGGTAACCCGGTTTCAGGGCCGTGAACGGCGGTATGGCGGCGTAACAGGATGAAAAAACTAATCCAGCGTATCCTTCTATTCGTCATCACCGTGCCTCTTGTCATGGTTGTTGTGGTATTTCTGCCGTACCGCAACTATCTGGCCACAAGCTTCATCGTTATCGTCTTGAGCGCCCTGGGGTCCGTTGAGTTCGCCGCCATGCTGAACAAGAAAAACGGCGCCGTCTCCACCAGGGAGGCCGGTATACTTGGGGCCCTGGGTCCTGCGGCCATGACGCTGACGGTGAGTTTTGGCCTTAGCTTTTACGTTTTTCCCGGCGTCCTTATGGCGGCCTTCTCCTGGCTGCTTCTTTCCCAGGTTTTTACTCCTCCGGAAAAATTCAATAACTCCTTGTATCATATCATATCGGGGTTTGCGGTGATGATCTATCCGGGGTTTTTTATGAGTTGGATCATCCTGATGGTTCACTTCCTTCACGCGAATCTGGTTATCCTGGGATTCTTCTTTATCGTTGTGGTCAACGATTCGGCGGCTTGGGCTATGGGTATGCTCTTTGGGGGGAACAACCGGGGGATCATACCGGCAAGCCCCAATAAGAGCGTTGCGGGTTTTATCGGCGGTTTTGCCGGGTCCATCCTGATCGGCCTGGGGGCCGCCTGGTTCTTTCCCGCGGCTTTTTCGTCAACGATCCTGCCTTCTCTTTTGGCGGGCGTCATCCTGGGTTTTGTTTCCGCAGCCGCCGCTTCCCTGGGAGACCTGGCCGAGTCGGTCATGAAGCGGAGTTCTTCGATCAAGGATTCAGGCGGGCTTATCCCCGGCAGGGGAGGGGTCCTGGATTCCATTGATTCTATAGCTATGGCGGCGCCGGTGTACTATGGGCTTTACCGGTTTCTTTTTATGTGACCGGGTTTTTCAAACCTTGGGTTACCCGCCCACGTAGGCAACGGATGGTTGGGAAATGAAGAAGCGGATAGCGGTTCTTGGGGCCACCGGGTCCATCGGGAAAAGCACTATTGACGTATTACGAGAAGGAAGGGAATATTTTGAGGCGGTCCTGCTCTCCAGCCATAGGGATGTTTCCGGCCTTCTTGCCCTTTCCCGGGAATTCCCCGGAGCGGCGCTGGCTCTGACCGGCCTGGAATCGGCGCCGGGGGTTTCGGCCTTGCCCAAAGGCGTCTATAGGGGGAAGGCCGGCCTGCTCCGGGCCGTAGCCGGGACCGCGCCTGACCTGACGGTGAACGGCATCGCCGGGGCGGCGGGACTGGAGCCGTCTTTGGCGGCTCTGGAGGCCGGGGCGGATCTTGCCTTGGCGAACAAGGAAACCGTGGTTATGGCCGCCCCGCTGGTTTTCGCCCTGGCGAAAAAAAAAGGCCGCCGCATTTTGCCGGTAGATTCGGAACATCATGCCGTTTCAAGCCTGCTGGAAGCCCGCCGCAGGGAGAATGTCGAGGAGATCATCCTTACCGCTTCGGGAGGGCCCTTTAGAAAGCGGAAACGGGAAGATTTTGCCCAAATAACCGTGGAGGAAGCCCTGGCCCATCCCACTTGGAATATGGGCCCCAAAATCACCATTGATTCGGCCTCCCTGGCGAACAAGGGGCTGGAAGTGATTGAGGCGGCAGGGCTTTTCAACATGCCTCCGGATCGGATTACGGTGGTCATACACCCTCAGAGCATCGTTCATTCCATGGTGCGTCTGAAAGACGGTGCGGTGTACGCCCAGCTTTCCCGGCCTGACATGCGGCTTCCCATTCACAACGCCCTGTATTATCCTGAGTGTACGCCTTGTTCTTTGGGGCGCCTGGATTTTACCGGCGGCCTGACGCTGGAGTTTGAGGCTCCGGATTTCGAGGCCTTCCCTATGCTTCCCCTGGCGTATGAAGCCGTCAAGCAAGGGGGGCTTTATCCTGCGGCGTACAACGCCGCCAATGAGGAAGCGGCGGCGGCGTTTTTAACAAAAAAAGCCGGTTTTCTTGATATACCTCGTATTGTTGAGTATGTTTTGGATAGGGACTGGCATACAACCGGGAATCTTGAAAGCCCGGAAGCATTGCGAGTTATATTGGAAGCTGACGGAATGGCCAGAAAGATCGCCCATGCGTATATTTCGGAGAATAATCTATGCTCATAACTAAAATCATTTTAGGTTTGTTGGGTCTTGGAATCGTGGTATTCATCCATGAACTGGGACATTTTCTTGCGGCCCGCCTGGTGGGTATTGATGTGGAAGCTTTCTCGATAGGGTGGGGTAACCCCATCCTTAAAAAGAAGGTGGGGGAGGTGGAATACCGCCTCGGCATGTTCCCCATAGGGGGCTATTGCAAGATGAAGGGGGAGAACGAGTTCCAGGAAGCCTACGAAAAGGTGGAACAGGAAATTCCCCAGGTAACCGGTACCTACTACGGCGTCAGCCCTATACGGCGCATAATCGTATCCTTTGCCGGGCCCCTCTTCAACCTGCTCTTCGCCATCCTGGTGCTGGCGGTCATTTGGGGCGTGGGCTTTGAGATTCATACCCTGGATAACCGCATAGTCCTGGCGTCGGACGTGAACCCCGGCGATTGGTATCCCGCCGACGAAGCGGGGCTTATGACCGGGGACCGGATTGTAAGAATCGGGAACAAGGCCGTAACCAACTTTCGGGATATACAGGAGGCCGTAACCTCCTACCCGGAAAAGGACCTGGCGGTAACGGTGGAACGGGACGCCGCCATCCTGGAATTCACGGTGCGGCCCGATCTTGACAAGACCACCGGGGCGGGAAAAATCGGGGTGTACTACTGGGCCGATCCGGTAATAGGGGCGGTTGTTCCAGAAAGCCCCGCCGCCATTGCGGGTATAGAAGTGGGAGACCGGATACGTACAGTCAACGGGCAAGCGATCCCCTATACGGCGGCCATGTTCGGCCTGCTCCGGGATCAGCCGCCGGTACTAACGGTAGAATACGAGCGGCAGGGCGGAATAAAAACCACGGATATCGTTCTCTCCTATACCGACGGCCAGATGGCGGATATAGGCATGGCCTACCAGACGATTCAATACCGTACCCCTTCATACTCGCCCTTAGGAGCCTTGGTACAGGGCGCCCGGGAGGCATGGAAGACCTTCGTTATCTCCCTCAAAAGCCTTGCCCTGCTCTTTAGGGGTATAGACCTGACCCAGGCCGTTTCCGGACCCATACGGATCACCTATATGGTAGGGGATGTGGCCGCCGAAGGCTTTGGTCAGAGCATAGGGGCGGGGTTAAGCTCTACCGCCAACTTTCTGGCCCTTATTTCCATTGCCCTCTGCATCATGAACCTCCTTCCCCTTCCGGTGCTTGACGGCGGCATGATCCTGCTGTTTATTGTTGAAATCATCAAAGGCCATCCCTTGCGGCCCAAGGCCATCTATGCCTTCCAAACCGTCGGGGTGGTTCTGATCTTTGGGTTGATGATCTTCGCGGTCTTTGGGGACATCCTGTTCCTGGTCCGGCGTTGACGAGGCGGGCGTGAAACGGGAATACCGTCTTTTCCCTACAAAACGAGACTTTGTACCACAAGAATCCCGATTATCGGGCTCCTTTGGGATTTTATGCGTGAAGCGCAGCAAACTGCTCAGGGCAAAGTCCATCCTGGCGGCGGGGTTTATCGCGGGTCTCCTCCTGGTTATCGGGGCGGATGTGCCGGCCCAGTCCGGAGATGCCCAGCCTACCCGTTTGGCCGGAAAGCATAATGGGCAGATAAACGCGGTGGTCTATGACCAGGAGGACCGGGTTTTAAGCGCGGGAGCCGACGGCTTTTTGGGGATCTGGAATATCCGCAACGGCGGCGCGGAAGAGCGGTTTCAGGTGAGTTCCTACTCCCTGGTTTCCATGGCCCTGCGTCCGGGAGAAACCCAGGTGGCCTTTATTGAAAGTGACGGGCTGGGGCTTTACCGTATTTCCGCCTGGGACTACCGCGAGAAGCAAAACCTTTTTATCCTCCGCTTCCGGGACCCTATCTCCTATATAACCTATTCCGCGGGGGGAAATTTCATCATCCTGTCCCGAAGCGCCCGGACCGGAGTCGTGTTCCTCCACCCCGAAACCGGCGAATTGTTACAGTCCCCGGAGAGCTTTTCCGAGTCGGTTTCCTTTGCCGCCACCGGCAGATCCGAGCGGACCATGATATCCTATTCCCCCATAGGGGTCCTCTCTTACTGGGAATTGGAGTCCGGGAGAGAAATCCGTCACTTTACGGCGCCTCCCAACATCAGGACGCCTATTCTGTTTGGGAACAACCGTTTTTTTGGAGGCTTCGACAACCGCGGCTTGGTGATCCTGGACGCGGTATCGGGCAATGAGATACTGAGGAATTCCCAGGTTCCCCGTGGTATCCTATACCCCGCTGGTCAGGAACAGGCGGAATTTATCTGTCTGCCGGTGGAGGAAAATCCCCGGATAATACGCTACGGCCTCAGTTCTACGGGCAGGCTCGAAATTCGCAGCCGCGGGAACCTCCCTTCAGGCGGGAATTCTGCCGCTTCCCTGGCGGTTACGAGCGTTGCCGCAGCCGGCGCCGTCTCCTTTCTGGGAACCTCCGACGGCCGTATCTGGTCCCTGGCCGAAAACGGGACGGCCCGCGCCTTTGCGTCCATGGAGCAGATTGCGGTACGGGAAGCCGGCGCTTCGGGAAGGAATCTGGGCCTCATCACCGCCAATAATTTTTTAGGCTTTCTGCCCCTGAATTTCGAAGAATTCATCGATCAGGAGCCTATTGTCCTTGAAAACGCAGGACAGTACACCCATATCGCCGCTGAAATAGCCCCCCACGTCCCTTACGGGGCCTTTCTTTTTTGGCAGTCCGAAGGCGGCAGGCAGGTTCCGTTGGTACGGGAATACCCCGGCGGCGGGCGGCTTACGCTGGACCAGGTTCCCCTGCAATTCCCCCTCCGTTCCGCTGCGGTTTTGGGCAATCTGGCCCTGTTTCTGGATGCGGTAGGAAACATAACGGTAGTCTCTCTGGATACCGGAGACCTCCGCTTCTCTTTTTTCGCCGCCGGCGCCCTGGATGCGGCTTTTATGGATGCCCGGAACATCGTCATAGGCCGGAGCGCCGTTCTGGGGAATACCCCTTTCCTCAAGGTGGACATCACCACCGGCGAGACCGTGCCCCTGGCGTATCCCGCCGCCATAGGCGCCCGCATCTACCGGAGTGAAAATGGCGCCCTCTACGGCGCGGCCGTAACGAGCGGGACGGACGGCATCAGGACCAGCATCCTCCGCCTGGATACCGCCAATCCCTCCCGGTCAGCGCGGTTGGTTGAGTATCAGGGCGAGGACACGGGGTTCGGCATTGCGGAAAGCGGCGGGGTTCTGGCCTCTACCATAGGCGGGGACGGAGTAACCCTTTACGGCGCTTTGGGTCTCATCGCCTTTGAACGGAGCCCCGGCCTGCCCCTGCGTCTTATCAACGGCGGAAACCGGTTCATCACCCTTGACGCCGAAGGCAGCGTCGTCTGGTACGATAACCAGACCGGAGAATTACTGGCCCTGTTGCGGTTCTACCCCGGCGAATGGGTTCTGGAACAGAGGGACGGTCCGGAGAAAGGGGGAAGGCTTCTTTATAACTAATTGGATAGTAAGTTACAAAGCAACAGAGGATTGCCTGATGCTTGGGGAGGGGCGGAACGGCTGGCGGAAACCTTTTTGAAGGGCGTTACGTTGCCGGCGCTCAGATCCTCTGTATCACTATAGATCGCCCCCAGAATTCTTAATTTTTGTTGATGTTGGCCTTGAATGGGGAACCGGTTTTCGCTTTGGGCTCATTTAACCGAACCCAGAATACCGGCAACAAAACGCTTTTGCTGGGTAAAGAACAGTATTACCGTAGGGAGCGTACAAACGCTTACCGCAAGCATCAACATGCCGTAGTCGGTGGTATAGCCTGCGGTAAGCCCGGTAATCAGGAGCGGCATGGTTCTGCTTTCCTGGCTTTGCATGATGATCAAAGGCCAGAGGTAACTGTTCCAGTTATTCATAAACGTAACAATGGCGGCGGCAGCGAGAGTCGGCGCCATTACGGGCAGATATATTTTTACGTAAATACCGAATTCTCCCATGCCGTCAACCCTGGCGGCTTGTACAATTTCATAGGGAAAAGACATGCTGCTCTGCCTGAAAAAGAAAATAAGAAACGCCGTCGAAATCGAAGGCAAAATAAAACCTAACGTCGTATCAAGCAGGCTCATAATGCTGAACATCTTGAACAGGGGTATCATCACCGAAGCGAAGGGCACCATCATCGACAGCAACAGCACCGACATAAGCCGATCTTTGTTTTTATCCCGGTAAATCTGAAAACCGTAGCCCGCCATGGAACATACGATCAGGCTTACCAGGGTTCCGATAAGGGTATTCCGCAGTGAATTAAGAAATGATCTTCCCACATTTACGGTGGCAAAGAGATTTTTTACGTTCTCAATAAAATAAGTTCCGAAGAACATTTTCCCTTTGATGATATCAACACTTTTATTGGTAGCCGCCGAGATCATCCAGATAAAGGGAAACGCGGAAAAAAATGAGACAACTATCAGAAAAATATACATCAGCGGTATATATACATCTAT
>JAIRLK010000091.1 GCA_031259515.1 Treponema sp.
CAACAAGGGGGTACACCCGGCACGGCAAGTACGACGGGCGCGTATTTTACTCTTGCTGGATGAGGGGGAGGGAGAACCGGTGAAGGTACCGGAACAAAGCGAGATAGCCCGGCAGTGCCAGTGTAATATCGTGGTGGTGTATACGGTAAGCAGGCAATACGTAAACCGGGTCGTGGGTGAAAAACGTTGTTCACCAGACAACCCGATGAAAAAACCAGAAGTTTATCACCAGTGCCACCACTATCCTATGCATACGCGGGGGTTTAGCGGGTTTCCGGGAGTGTAGCGTGTACTTTGAGAGATCGGACACGACATTCCCGGAAGCGACAGCCGTCCCCGAACCCTTCTAACTTCTCCCTTCTCGCTATTGCAGGTTTGACAATCGACCCATTGTAGTATATAATTTAATTCTTGAAGTCCATTTGACGATACTAAACAAAGTACGGAGAAGATCATTGTCATTGATCCGCATATACAGACAATTTGAAGGCAATCTCTTGCAAGAGAGAAAAAAACCGTCCGTTTCGATTGTGTTGAAGGGGGTTTCTCTGCTTAAAAGTTTAGTCGCGGCTGTTACGCGGCAGTACACCATAGTTTTAGTTCCCCATTCTGAAAAGAAAGTCTATAATTTCAGTGTCAGTGTAGCTTCTCTTTGTTGCGCGGTGCTTATTCTTATAGGAATCATGGGGGCGTTCTTCTGGTATGGCAATTCCTCTAGCGGCGTCCGGAGCGCCCTGGTGTTAAAAGACACCCGCCTTAAAGACACTCAGGCCAGTCTGGACCAGCTCAGGGATGAAATTTCCCGGCTTTTGCGTCAGACACATGGTTTCCAGGCGGCTTTGTCCGAGACTCTTTCCAGCCTCGGTATGGATACCTCACTGGTCAACGAAAGAAATCCCGCCGCCTCCGGGGATCTGTCTTCTTTCTTTGATATACGGGAAACCGCCGCAGGCACTCTAAAAGAGGTGGATGATATTCGTAATCTTACGGACTATCTGGTCTCCGCAGTGGATCCGGTCAAGGAAATCGGCTCTCTTTTCGCGGCGCAAAGCGCCCTCCTTACGGAAATTCCCAACATCTGGCCCATCAAGGGCGGCATAGGGCATATTTCCATGTATTTTGGCGAAAACCCGAATCCCTTTACCGGCCAGTATTACATCCATAGGGGGATAGACCTATCCACGTACCGTTCGGGAGACCCGATAGTCGCCACAGCCGACGGCCAGGTTGTTACCATGGAATATGATTCGGTCGGCGGTTTTGGCTATTACATCATCATCAAACATAAACACGGCTTCTATACCCGGTATGCGCATCTTCAGTCTTTCAGGGCGACAAAAGGACAGCGCGTCCAGCAGGGTGAAGTCATCGGTTACATAGGTAATACAGGGCTTTCGACAGGCCCTCATCTGCATTACGAGATTCATGTCGGCTCGGATGTAGTTGATCCCTACAAGTATTTGAATATACGTTCCGGCAATTCCCGGGGCAGCCGGTAAACTATGAAGGGCGGTAAACGCGGCGATTTTTCAATCAACACTATGATAGGGCCGGGGACCTCTGTAGACGGCGATGTGGATTCCGCTGGTTTTACCAGGGTAGACGGCAACCTTCGCGGAGACCTTAACGCCAAGGGCCGGATCGTTGTAGGTAAAGACGCCAGGTTGAGGAGCAATGTCAGCGGGACCGCAGTAACTGTAGGCGGGGTAATCTTCGGCCATGTCCTGGCCAGCGAGCGGCTGACTGTTCTTTCCACCGGTATAGTCTTGGGGGATGTTATCACCCGGTGCATTCAGGCCGATGACGGATGCTTGATCCACGGCAGGATTACGGTGTGCAGTACCCGTGATAAGTGGGACAACGCCGTAAGAGAGCATCTCGATAAAGAAGACGTTAAATCCGCAACGGCGGCTTTTGCCCCGTCTCGCTCGCTGCCTCCGCCCCTTCCGCTTCCCGCCGTGTCCACAGAGGAGTCTTCTTTGGAGAACGAATCTACCGTAGCGGCCCCGCCGTCGGCCGGCGCGGGCAAAAAGCATGGCAAAAATTGACGCCCCGGATACAAATTTCATCTTCAATCCCGCCGCCTATACTCAGATTCACACGGAGGCCAAAAAAACAAAGGAACGCGGCCAGACAAAGGAAACCCGGAAACCGGTCTTCGCCAATATTCTGGACAGGGCTTCGGCGCGGGAAACCGGGGCTGCGGAAAACCTTCCGTTCTCCGGGGAAACGCTTCAGGCGTTGTTGGACGAGGTTCACAGTTCCGGCGACGAGCTAAAGGGCCGGCCTTTCCCCGACGAGATCGTGCGGTACAAGAAAGCGGTAAGGAACTTTATCCACTATGTGGTGGAAAACAGTTATGTTTTGGAAGAAAAGACCAGCGGCGTCAACCTCTTGCGGCGTAAGAAGTTTACGCTTGTGCAGGTGGTTGACAGGAAACTGGAACAACTGGCCGCGGGGATTATGGCGGGGCAGACCAACCAGTTGGAACTGCTCGCCCGTATTGATGAGATAGCCGGGATTCTGGTAAATTTATTGCAGTAGCGGCTGTTCCAAATCGCGCTGCGGCTGAATGGTTACGATGTAAGGAAAAACGATGATCGATACGGATGATTTTGACGATATAGCCGAAGACGAGGATATTAGTTTCCTGGAAGATAATCTGGAAGATAATATCGAAGAAGATATTCATGATGAAATTATCGAATCTGGAATGGATTTGGCGTCTCTTGCCGCGGACACTCCCATATACAGACTCAAGCTGCCGTATTCAAACGAGACCTTCCTGGCAATTTACGAAGGCGGCCCCCTCTACTGCGGGACCAGGGTAATAGTGCCTACCCGTTACGGAAAAGACCTTGCGCGGGTTACCGGCCCTGCCCGGCCTAAAGGCGCTTTTGCCCCCTCCGGAAAATCCGATAAAAAAATCAACAAGATTGAAAGGCTTGCTACCAAAGAGGAAATGGAAAGGGCCGAAAGCAATAAGAAACTTGAAGATAAAGCCTTTAATATCTGCAAGAAAAAGATCGAGGAGTGCCGGCGGGCGGACCCCAAAAACCCCCTGGATATGAAGCTGGTATCGGCTCATTATCTTCTGGATGATCCTAAACTTCTCTTCTTCTTTACCTCGGAAAACCGTGTAGACTTTCGGGAACTGGTTAAAGACCTTGTCGCCGTTTTCAAAATCCGAATTGAACTCCGCCAAATAGGGGTACGGGATGAAGCCAGAGTCTTAGGCGGGCTGGGGATATGCGGTAATCCTTACTGCTGTCATGCTGTATCGGACAGGCTGAAGCCGGTGTCGATTAAGATGGCGAAGGAACAGAATATGGCCCTTAACTCCACAAAGATTTCCGGCGTTTGCGGAAGGCTCCTCTGCTGCCTGGCCTATGAACACAATTTTTACAGCGAACAGCGGAAACTTATTCCCCAAGAAGGGGTTAAATTCACCCACGACGGGACCGCATGGAAGATTGTCGAGGTAAACATGGTAACCGGCGCCGTAAGAGCATCCTCGGAAGATGACAGGCAACTCCAGCTTTCCGCCTCGCAGTTCGAGCGGGTAGACGGCCGCTGGCAGCTAAAAAAGACAGCGACGTAACTATCCCGCCTATAATTCTATTCCCGGCGGCGCTTGAGCAGCGCGTCTATCCTGCTGTACATCTCCCGGTCAAAGGTAGTGCCGAGCAGGGAGGGAAGCGCCCGCTCCATATCCGCGTACCAAAGCTGCTCCTGCGAAGCGTCTATGTTATGAATAACAAGGCCGTAGTCTATCATCGTTTTTATCGCGCCGTCTTCCAGGGAGCGTATTGAAGCGCTGATATTCTGTTCGATGCGCCGCGTTGCTTCGATAAGTCTTGGTTTATATTCATCGGGGATAGCCCTCCAGCCGCGCTGATTAAGGACAAGGCCCCCCAGAATGGGGGCTAGGTTAAGCGCGGTCATGTGTTTGGCAGTCCCGAAAAGCTGGAGCGCCCCCACGTAAACCGGGCTTAAAGGCAGCGCGTCAACGGCGCCGCTGTTAAGACCTACCAGCATATCGTTATAACCCTGCGGCACAACCTGATATCCCATCGTTTTAAAAGTCTGAATCAACTCCGGCGTTGTGGGAGGCACGGCTACTTTCTGCCGTTTCAGGTCCGCCGGCACAAAAACCGGGTTCCGCGAGAACACCCTTATCCAGCCGGCGTGAGACCAGGCAAGCATATAAAAACCCGCTCTGGCAATATTGGCGTCCAGTTCCGGCTTAAAGGTATCCAGCGCCAGCGTCAGTTCCTCATCGTTTCTAACGAGGAAAGGGGCGCTTAAAGACATGACTTCGGGAGAGATCAGATTAAGGCCGAGCGAGGTAAGGACGGCCCCCTGAATCTGGTTTAGTTTTAACTTGCGGACCACGTCGTCCTCTTCCCCGACAACGCCGCCGTGGTAAACTATCATTTCGACATTGCCGTTAGTGGCTGCGGACCATTCCCGCGCAATGGCGTTAAGCGCCTTTCCCCAGTCGGTGTTCTCCGGAACCAGAGAGGCGATCTTAAAGGTAACTTTCCTCCGCTGCGCGAAAACAGAAACAGGAATACACGCCGCCGATACCACAAACAGAATCAAAATACAGAAAAACCTTCGCCGCGCCATCACTCAACACCTCCGTATTACTTCTATCGCCTGTTATTTCTTACAGGTCTGAAAAACCCGAATAAACTCCCGCAGAGACCGCCCACGATGTGCGCGAACTCGGAAATATTGTCCTGCCGGAACGAATTGAATACCTCCCTGCCCAGGTAAAGAATCAAAATGAGAATAAAGGTAAGCGGTATTTCCCCCTCGCCAAAGTTGGTAAACGATGCGAGAAGTATCATCATAAACACTACCCCCGAAGCGCCCATCAGGTAACTGGAGAAGAGCAGCGTGTTAAGGAGGCCGGTAACAAGCGCGGTAAGGGCGATCATCAGAAACAGCGACAGCGAACCGTAGCGCGCTTCCAGTATGGGGCCGATAAGCAGTATCAGGCTGAAGTTGGACACCAGATGATTCCAGTCGGCGTGGCCTATAACGTGGGTAAAAAGCGTAACCCAGCAGCGGGC
>JAIRLK010000159.1 GCA_031259515.1 Treponema sp.
TGATAGTGATATACCCCCCGATAGCTAAGACCGGAGGACAGGAGAGAAAAACGCCCAGACCCCAAACCGCCCCCCGCCCGGTTGTGGAACAAGTAACACACAGCCAATCTTCTGAATGCGGCTGATGGAGAGAATAAATGCCCCGGTATGGGAATGGAAAATGCCCCGGCCCCGAAGGGGTGGCGTGGTTTTTTCGCGGCGCTCACCGCCGCATAAGCAAAAACCATGACAAGGGGTGTGCGGAATAAATGCCCCACAATTGGGATAAATGCGGCGGTTGGTGGAGGTTAATGATTTGGAAAAAATAGCGGAGCTATTTTTTACCGACTATGGGGGTTTGGGGGCGAAGCCCCCAGGAGAAGGGGGAAGCGTAAGACTTGCTCCGGGCCGTAGGCCCTCCGCAAGTCTTTTATGAGTTTTGCCCTAGGCAAAACTCCACGAATAGGCGGAGCAAGGCTGGAGCGTGGGGGAAGGCTTTCCCCCCTCCTGATTGCCATTTAGGCGGAGAGGAAATTTAAGATATTTTTGCCCTGTCGGAGTTATCTTTGATGGCGGCGTACCAGGCTTCCATTGTTTTTTCCCACTGGTCTATGTTCTGCCGCATGGCGGTATGGTTGGTTTCGTAGTTTTTGAAAAGAGCGTCCACCAGGGCGGTGTCGTTGGGGAAATCTTCACCTTCGTATGCTGATGTATTGATGGGCTGGTACGTGTCCTTAATCTCCGGGTAGGTATAGTCAAAAATACAACGGGATGGCAAGAGATCCTCGTATTTGGTAAGAATATCGTCATAGGCGGCACGGTATTCAACCTGGAGGCTGTTGTTAAGGAAGTCCACGATAGGCAAGGTTTCGTCGCCAAATTCGGCGATAATGTTAAGGACGCCGGCATTTCGGCCTTTTATGGTGAGGGGGCTATCCCACCAGGACAGTTTTTTTATAAGCGTACAGGGTGGTTCCATATCAGGATGTACCGTTCATATAGCTAGTATTATCCTTTTTGGGGAATTTGTATTGGGCTGTGTGTGCAGGGGGGTCATTCAGTGCCGGGTCGTCTGATAAGATCTTATAATACCCCATAGTGGCATATTATAGGTCTCAATGCTTCATTGTGTCAAGCGGCGGCTTTCCGTGGCTATAACTGTGAAGATAGAACGGAAAGTTACTATACCGGGGGAATTCCAATATTTTTTATGCGAGGGGTGTTGCGGTGATTGCCGGGATTGTAGTGTGTGTTTACAACTTTATATGATGGGGATAGGCTGTTACCTAATAGCACAAATGAAATACTTTAGGCGTTCCTCTTTCCTTTTTTATTCATATATTCTAAAAGTCCGTTAATCTCTTTTAATACAAAATCCTGTAATAAATCATCAAGTTTGTTAAAATTTATCATGGCCTTTTCCATTTTGTGATTTTTCGGCTGGTCAAACATGGCCCCTTTACCATTTCTAAGCCACTGCTCATTGACCTCAAAGGTTATACAAATCAGGTTAATGAGACGGTCATTGATAGTGCGCTGGTTCTTCTCTATACTGCCTACATGGGTACGGCTAATCTTAATCCGGTCTCCGAATTCTTGCTGCGATAATCCGGCGGCCTTACGGACTCCCATAATCCTTTTGCCTATTTCCGCTTCATTCATGAAATTACCCATTGATAAGTACCAGTATCATCGTACAAGAGGCCGGAAGACTCCCCCTGTGAAGCAGGTTCTTGACAGGCCGGAGTTTGCGCCGGTGATGATGAAGTCCGCTTTTGAGAGGGGGATTTGTTTTTAGCGACTAAACCATTACTGGAAATGTCCATGATATTTACTTACCTGCCTTAAATGCGGTAATCATGCTAATACGCGCCTATCATTCATTTTATCACCCCATAAAACGGTATCCCGCCCCCCACAAGGTCTGTATATATGCCGGATTGGACGGGTCTTTTTCAATCTTTTTCCGTAGACGGTTGATATGCTCCTTGACGGTATTCAAGTCGCCATACATATCCTCGCCCCAAATTTTGTCGTAGAGCTTTTCTTTATCGAAAACAATTTTTGGGTTTGAAGCCAGAAACAAAAGCAATTCATATTCTTTGTTGGTAAGCTCTATTGCTTCACCACAAACAAAAACCTCTCTCGTTGTGGAATTGATGATAAGGTCTCTGGCGATAATACTGCCTTCGGAAAGACCGTTTGTTGAGACAGCTTGAGTAAGCCGTTTAAACCGGGCAATGTGGGATTTTATCCGCGCCACCAGTTCTGCCGGAGTGAAGGGCTTGGTGATGTAATCATCAGCGCCCAATCCCAGACCGCGCACTATATCGATCTCCGCACCCCGCGCTGTTACCATGAGGATAGGCACCGTGGTTTTATCGCGGACGGCGCGGCATATCGCGTATCCGTCAATGCCGGGCAGCATAAGGTCAAGCAGAATAAGATCGAATCCTCCGGTAATAGCGCGTTCCATACCTTTTACGCCATCACTTTCCCGTACTGTTTCAAAGCCCGCGATTTCCAAAAAATCCCGCTCAAGAGAGGCTATGGTGTCATCGTCCTCAATGATGAGAATAAGCGGCTTCGTCTCGTGCTTATTTGGCATAGGTGATTTCCTTCTTTACAAGTGGTGATTGCCTTTCCACCAGCGGAAGGGTAATCACTATCGCAAGTCCCCCGGCAGCCGGTAATTCGGCACGGATAGCGCCGCCCATTTTTGTGACAATTTTTGCGCTTATTGCAAGTCCCAAGCCTGAACCTTTTTTATGCACAGTGCCACCGCTCGACGAATCGTGACGGGATTGATCGGCGCGGTAAAACACATCAAACAGCTTTTCAAGACTTTCAGGCGCTACACCGGGGCCATCATCGGCAAGGGTTATTTCTACGTTTTTAGTTCCGCCGCTGCTTTCGATTTCGGTACAGCTAATAGCGATATGTCCTTTTTCAGCCGTTTTATATTTTATGGTGTTTTCAAAAATATTGATAAGGACACGGCTGAACAATATTGGGTCAATATCAATATGAATATGCTCCGGTAATGTACTGGCAACAATTACAAGACCGCGCCGCTCATATTCTTCGGATAATTCTTCAATACAATCTCCAATCATTGCGCTGTAACTAACAATTTGTGTATTCACCGGAAATTCGTCCATGTCCAATTTTGAAAAAAGGAACAGTTGGTCGATGATATGTTCCAGATCAACAGTTTTATTTTCTATAATGGACAGATATTTTTCGCGCATATCTTCGGTAGCGGCAACGCCTGATCTAATGCCATTGATACTCACCTTGATTGAAGTAAGCGGGGTGCGTAAATCGTGGGAAATACCGGCAATCAATTCCTTGCGGTTGTCCTCGTTTTTTTGACGTTCTTTTACCATGGCTTCAAGCCGGGAGGCCGTTTCATTAAAAGTATCGCAGACCGTGCGGAATTCGTCATTGGATCGGTAGTCAAGGCGAAAGCCGAGGTTATTTTTGCCGATCTGCTGTACGCCGAATGACAGCGTATCAAGGGGCTTCATAATATGCTTAATCATGATCCGTCTCAGAAACAGATTTACCATCCCCACTACAAAAATCCCAATGGCTATCAAAATCGGCTCAATCCGTATTCCCCGCCCGATTTCATTCCAGTCATTAATGATTTGCTGGCTTTCTGAAGGCGATATACTGAAATCAATTCCAGATATGCCGAACACCGCGGCCTCTACGCCAAACATCACCACCAAGGGCAGGGCGATCACAAGGACGTTGGAGATAAAAATTTTACGTTTAAGAGTCATTGAACTGCCTCCTTGTATGTATAAAACGTCTTGCTGTTTCAAGTATAGTACCGTATCAGTTATTTGCTCCACCCTGCCGGCGGCTTTGTATTCCCATCCCAGGGGATACAGTTTCACCTTGACCCACGAGACATCATACACGTCAAGACCGGTTTTTCCAGGGTATTTTTTACGCGCTTCTTCCAGCAGACTCTCATACGCGAGCCGGTTAATAATTTCCGTTCTTTTCTTTTTCGTAATAAATACGGAAAAAATGAGGCCCGGCATACATTCATAGCCCTCCCGCAAGTTCATAGTCTATGCAGGCGCTGCGGTATTCAAAGATCGCATACTGAAGAGCAAGGTTTGCTTCGTCCAGCCTGTTCACCGCCTCGGCTATTTGTAACTGGGTCACGAGGCCGTTGGCATAAGAACTCCGGGACAGTTCCACGGCGCGGTTTGCGGCCGACACGATAAGCATTGCCGCCTCAATGCTGTTCCAGGCTTCTTTTAGCCGCAGTTCCAGTTGCAGAAGTTCGCCCTCGATGTCGCTTTGTTTTTTCGACAAAGCGATTGACGCTTTCTCCTGTTCTATAGCCGCGGCCCTTACTCTTGAAATGCGGTAGCCGCCTGCAAACAGCGGAATTGTTACGTTTAAGCTCAATTGCATATTTTTAAAATCAGCGCCGTCATCTTGAATGGAACCGCCATTTCCCATGCTACCCCAGGCATAGGAAAAACTTGCCTGAACGGTTGGGAGAAAAGAAGTGAGGGCGGCGCTTTTTTGTATATCAGCCAATTCCCGGGAGAGGAGGAGCGCCCGGTAATCCGCACGGCTTGAAAGAATTGTTTGAAAAGGCGGCAGGCCGGAAACGGCGCCTATTGGTGTTTCGATTTCTGTAAGTACCATGACTTCTCTTGGGGGAATTCCCGCAAGTTGTTTAAGCGCCAGTAAAACAATCTCCGCGTTTTTAACCGCTTCGGTGGTTTGCGAAACGCGGGTCTTCCAGTCAACCTCTGCCATCAAAAGGTCAAGTTCTGTTGCCATGCCGGCCTGAAATTTCCGTTCTATGCTTTGATAAATTTCCCTGCTGGTATCTTCAGAAACCCGCCTTATTTCAACAACCCGCTGGGCAAGCTGTCCCTGGGCGTAGAGTTTTTTCGCCGCCCCTCGTAGATTTACCAGTATGGCCTGGAAGTTTTGCCGTTGCAGGGCTTCGCCTTTTTTTGCGAGCCGGTAGTTCGAGAGGGCTTCCGCGTCAAAGATGGTTTGGGAGAGACCCGCAGACAGGGACATCTCGTTGTCGAAATTGCCGTCCATATCCTGGTAAATCAGCATCCCCGTACCCGTGTCGGCGGCTACAGGAGTAGGCTGCATTTGATCGATAAAGTTGCGATTATAGCCGCCTTGAACCGCTATTCTGGGAAAGAACAGGGATCGCGCCTGAACCGCCGTTTGTTCCGCCGCTTCAATTTCTTTTACCGCAAGCGAAAGATCAGGATTGTTTTGTTCAACCTTTTTCAGGTACGAATCAAGATCGTATTCCACGGCAAAGACAGAATTAATAACGAGAATAAATTCTACCACGAAAGAACATGAAATTAATTTCTTCATAATTATGCTTCCCTTTTTATGCGGCGGGTAAAAATATTTTCCAGCGCCGGGATGAACCACAAGGTTAGAACGGTGGACGAGATAACGCCGCCTACGATAATGATCCCCATGGGTTGCCTGACTTCCACCATTGATTCGCCCATGCCCATTGCCATAGGGAGCAGACCTAAGATGATGGCGATGTTGCTCATCAAAATCGCTTTGAGTTTTTTTTGCCCGGCTTCAACGAAAGCTGACCGGTTGCCGGCGCCTTCGCGCTTTCTTTGGTTGGCATAGTCAAGGAGGAGGATGGCGCTGTTTACCACAATGCCAACGAGCATGATTATCCCTATCATGGAGATAATGTCCAGCATCATACCGGTAATAAGACAGGCAAAAATTACTCCAATAAGCGAAAGCGGAACCGTGGTGATAATGAAGATGGGCTGGACAAGGTTTTCAAGAACCGCCGCAAGGAGCATATACACCAGCAGTATCGCGGTAAACAGGGCAATTATCATTCCCATTAAGGCGTCCTCCATCACCCTTGCTTCATACGATTGAGCAATCCCGTAACCTTCCGGAAATTCGATTTTTCCGACGGCTTCCATGACCCTAAAGTTAACTTTGCCCGCATCGTAGCCCGGCAGGGCATACGCGCTAAACTGCACGGTACGGGACTTGTTGATTCGCATGATCTGGTTGTAGCCCTCTGCAAAACTCATGTGCGCATAACGGGACAGGGGGAAGATGCCTTTTTGCGAGACCACCGGAATATTCCGTATATCTTCGATGTCCGTAAGGGCATCGTTCTTCATTTTGACGCGGATATCGTATTCCTGACCGCCTTCCCGGTAGACCGCCGCTACGATGCCGTCAACAGCGGCCCGCAGGGACATGGCGATGTCCATGACCGTAAGGCCGTCGGCGGAAATCTGTTTACGGTTTGGTTCAAAGATCAGTTCCAGTTTTCCAGCCTTGGCGCTTATCGCCGGGTTCATCACGCCGGGAATGGCGGCGGCGCGGCGTTTTATTTCTTCGGCAAGGTTTTGAAGAATCGCCGTATCCTCACCCTGAATGTAGATGTCAACTGCCGCATCCGTACCGATTATTTCCGCCGGCGTTGTTATGCGTATCTCCGCGCCGGGGACACCTGAGAGCGTTTCAAGCATAGCTGCGGCAATATCCGCATTGCTTCGATTTCGCGCTGCCTTTGGTACAAGGCTTATCGCCATTGCAGCCACGCTGACATCGGCGTTGGTGGAACCCAGGCTGCCCAAATTGGTGATGATGGTGTCCACTTCGCTATATGCGGCGACTTTGTCTTCAATGTTTTTAAGGAGAGAGGCTGTCATTTCAAGGCTGCTCCCCTGGGGAAGTTCCACGGCAATGTCAATCTTGCCGCTGTCGCCTGCGGGCATAGAGCCGACAGGTATCCTGGAAAAGAGCGCCAAAGAGACGGCAAACAGAACAAACACAGCCGCGACGACCAACACACAGCGCCGCTTTTTTGCCAGCATCGCGGAAAGCGATGAAGCGTACAGGCTTTCCAGTTTGTGAAAAAACTTCTCAAAGGCGGCGTTTACAGGGCCTTTATTTTTGAGCGTTGCAGGTAACAAGCGTGCTGCCAGGAGGGGCGTAATGGTGAATGAAACGATAATCGAAAAAACTGTGGAGATAACGATGGTGTACGCAAAGTCTATCAGCATCTGCCCGGCGGGGCCGCCTATACCGGCCAAAGGGATAAAAACGGCGATATTGGTCAGCGTGGAGGCAAGGACTGCCATTACCATTTCGGCAGTTCCCACCGAGGCGGCTTTGGAACGATCAAGGCCCTGCTGCCGATAACGGAAAATGTTTTCCTGCACCACCACCGAGTTTGCGACCAGGGTCCCCACTGCACATGAAAGACCCAAGAGGGATAGTAAGTTTACACTGATATGCATCCACTGCATCACAAGGAATGTGGCGATAATTGAAAAAGGCATCGCTATTGCGGTGATGATGGTGGCGCGCCAGTCGTGGAGAAAGAGCAGCAGCACGAGGCTTGTCAGTATGATGCCAAGAATAAGAGAGCTTAAGGTATCGTTTACCGAGGAGCGGATAAAACCCGCGTCTTCGCTCAGCACTTCAAGGTGTATCCTTCCACCCGCGGCTTTTTCAATTTCGGGAATCTGCTTCGTAATTGCGTCCACCACTCCCACCGTGTTGGCGCTTGGGTTTTTCTGAATACTCAGGAGTACCGCGTCTTCGCTCCGCAGGCTCCGGGTCTTATCAACAAGAATGGTGCGCTCCCGGATCACGGTTTCCGTGTCACTGACATCCGCAAACTGCCGCAGCTTAAAAGTCCCCGCAGCGGTCTCTACATCAAGGTTTTCAATTTCTTCAACGGACGTAAACTCACCCTTAAAGCGTACGGGAATATCCTGGCCGTCAACCATGATATTGCCACCGGGCAATTCGACGTTGGCCTGGGCGAGAATGCCCGCGGCCATTGCCGGCGGGAGGAATCGTTCAAAGACCGCGCTCTTTTCAAACTCCACCCGAATCTCCCGCTTCCTGCCCCCTGAAATTTCAACGCTGCCGACCCCCGCCGCCTGAGAAATCCGGTCACGTACCGTGGTCGTGGCAATGTCATACAGTTCGGCGGGCGCCATATCGCCTTCCATGATGATTCTCATAATAGGTGTGGAAGCCGCCACGTCCATTTTTGAAATTGAAGGTTTCTGGATACCCTCAGGCAGTTCCCCCATTATGGCATCAACCTTATCCTTCACTTCCTGAACGGCGAGGTTTTCGTCTTTGCCATCCTTAAACATGATAATAACCATGGAGACGTTATCCATAGAGTAGGAAGTGATGTTGTCCACATCCGAAATTGAAGAAACCTGATCCTCAATGGGCTTGCTCAGTTGGGCTTCTACTATTTGCGGACCGGCCCCGGCATACACGGTGGTTACCGTGGCTATGGCAGTTTTCGTTTCGGGAGAGAGGCTCACCGGCAGAGAAAAGTAGGCCATGATGCCAAAGATGATGATCGCCAGAGAAGCCATGAGTACCGTTACCGGCCGTTTGATGGAAAGATCGACGATGTTCATACTTTATTTTTTCCCCGCCGCTAAAGTGTTGGTGATATTGACGGACATCCCGTCTGAGAGCCGCTGGATACCTTCGCTTATCAGGAGATCCCCCTCGCGGAGCCCCCCTGCAATTTCGTACTTTAAGCCCTGTTCGCGCCCAATTTGAATGGCCACCGGCATGGCAACATTGTCCACGGAAATATAAGCAGTATAGCCCGATCCGGTTTTTACCAGTTCCCGGCGGGAAACCACGATGGCCTTTTCGTTACGGTACGTTTCCACCGCGAGGTCTACGCCCATACCGCTTACCAAATCCCGGGAACCTCCGTTTTCGACCGGGAAAACGGCGCTTACCGGGAAGGCTTGTTTCGCACCGTCCATGATAAGGGAGACCTGAGTTACCCGGCCTTCGACGGGTTGGGATGTTTTTTCAATAAAAACCCTGGCGCCGGTTTTTATACGGTCAATCTCATCGGAGCCCACATAAAAGCGGCCTTCAAAGCCCGATCCGCCCGAGACGGTAAAAAGAGGCATACCAGGCTGTACGTTTTCCGTGACATGGACATTGATACTCGTAATGGTTCCCGCAATGGGAGCCTTGGCGTACACCATGTCCGTGACAGCCTCCAGGCCGGAGGCCGCCAGGTCATACTGGGTTTTTGCGTTGTCAAAATCCTGACGGGAAACATCTGCACTGGCATAGAGGGCACTTACCCGATCAAAGCTGCTTTTGGCGCTGTCATAAGTCAATCGTGCCTGCTGGTAATTCGGATTATTGGTAGAAAAAGAAATTACGATTTCGTTCCGCTCAACCCTATCACCGATTTGTTTGTTGATGCTCCGAACCACATCGCTCACCATGGCGTAGGCAACGGATTCTGAACTGGCGGCCAATACTGTTGAATACTTGAGGTAGGTAGAAAAAGCCTCCGGCGCAACTCTGCGGGTTGTTACGGGGCTCCCGTTTTGTTTGTAAAGGTCTTCCATACTCGCCGCTTCCGTTGCATCTTCGGACTTGGCACAGGAAAATAACAACATGGCCGCCGCAAAAACGATGAGACCTTTCATTTTTTTTAACATGGAGAACTCCTTCAAAATTTGATGTTTTGAAACTAATCCGTGGATGTCAACTGGTGGTAAATAGAAGGTCAACTTTTCGACAACGTACCGGAGAAGCAAAAGGATGATAAGGTAGACCGACCGGGAAGATGCTTGCTACCCCTAGGGTTCAATACAGGACGCCCCCCACAATTCCGAAAGAAATTTGAGCATTTTGCGGAAAACCCCCATTGGTTTAGGGGTGGGGCGCATTTACCCTTAACCTATGGAACACGGCGATCCGCTCTACTCATTGATACCCCTCCCCGATTTTAAGGCGATCTTCGGCATAGACGACCGGGAAGCTGCTCTTTCCCGGTATTGTCTTGTAACCGCAACTTTTACCATAGAGCAATACTGCAAACGGCGGCTTTTACGGCGGAAACATACCGATTACCTCACCTTTACCGGGGAACATATCTTTACCCTCCGGGAATACCCGGTGCGGAAAGTCCTGTCTGTCCATGCCGCCACTTCGGAAATGGCGGGGCGGGGTGATCCCCTCTTTGAAACGGCAAGCCTTGTAAACCCTGAACATTACTATTGTCTCCCCGATGAGGGACAGCATGAGGACATTCCCTTTTCGCTGGTACTGCGGCCCCCTCTGCGGTTGTCCCATTGGGAAAGGGCTATCCGTGTCCAGTATCTGGCGGGGTATGTGCCGGGGAACGCTCCACCTGATCTGGCTTCCGCCTGCCTGGAACTGGTGGCGTGGAACATGACCCGCTACCGGGGGAGGCGTATCGGCATGACCGGGGCGGTGCGGGGGAAGGGGCAGGACGGGGAGCATTTAGAGCCATCCATGCCGGAGAATGTGCGGCAGCTCCTTGAACCGTATAAACGAAGGACTATTTGAGGGGGTAAAGAATGGATAACCGGGACCTATTTATAGAAGAAATCATCATAAATTCCCTTAAATCCCTCTTGGCGGGGCGGGTGAATGAACTCTTGGGAGAGGCGGAATTCCTTATTCCCCCCATTGAATTTACCCACAAGCTCAACGGGGGCTATTACTCCATTACCCCGGAATTGGCTATTGCCACCTGCGAGCGGAGCGAAAAAGACCGGGTTGTCCTTTTGGATGCCTATAAAGTAACTATCACCTTTACCTGCCCTGAACAGAACGGGGAGAGGAACAGTTACGCCTACGCCGGGGCGGTAGACCGGGCTTTGCGGGAAGATCCTACCCTGGGGGACACGGCGGATTATGCCCTGCTGGTTAAGAAGGAGTATAAAGCCCCGAAACAGCCCGGTACGGGGGAAGGGTGGGAAGTGGAACTAAAAATCCACGTCCTTGTGGATTTTTAGTTTTGGAGTTTTTGCAAAACTCCATCTAAAGCATTTAATACACCGGCATCCATGCCGGCGGGAAGGGGAATATGTTACTACACGGAAGGGATTGTCGCCTAACCATACAAGCCGCCGGCCGGGAACTGGACATACCCTACTCGGAGGAAACGATCCGGGAAGCGGTTTATGTGCTGGCGGAGGAAGCAAGCATTGAAGGGGAGGGACACCGGAAGGCGATACGAAAAAGCGCCGGGGTAACAGGCTGTATCATTACGCCGCTGACCATCGGTACGTCTCCCCTTTTGTGGGCCTTGGCCCTGGGGGAAGCGGAACCGCCGCTTTTTGTAAGCGAAACCCGGAACCTGTATAAGCATACTTTGCGGCTTGTCCCGCAAGATGATAGTCCGTCCTTTACGCTTATCCGGGAACGGGGGGCGGAACGGATACGGTTTGAGCATTGCCGGGTATCGGGGTTTGAACTGCGGATCAACCGGGAAACGGCGGGGGCTCTGCCGGGAACCGTGTTTTTGCGGCTGGACATAAGCGGGGACATGCCGCCGGAACCGTATCTACTGGAAACCGATAGCGGCCTAAACCATGCGGAACGCTTCAAGGAACCGGGGGTACGGTACGCCCTGAACGGTGTTGAAATTAAAACAATATACGGCCTTACCGTTACTGCCGAAAAAAGGGGCGGGACTAAAACGGAAGTATGGATTAAGCGGTTAAATTTATCACAGCCGCCCTCCGTGGCGGCGGAATTCCCTACGACTATTGAAAGCCTTACCGTTACGGCCCGGCTGTTTAGGGAGTATTACGAATGGCGTACACCGGGGACGTTCCGGCTTACCCTTACCCGGCTTCTTTTAATGACGGATGAAACCAGCGTCAACACATCAGGCCCGGTGATCGGCCCTCTGCGGTATTACTGCGCCGGAGATATGACCGCCGAAACTTTTACCGGTAATGAGGAAATTCTTTTATGAAATTCTACGAAATTGACAATGCCTTGGATGAGGCAATCAAAAAAGGGGACAGCCCGGTACGGCTCCGGCTTTCCATAGACCGGGGCGGCCATTTTGAAGATGTCTTTGAACAGGACATTATTGACGCTTCCTTTTTCGGACTGAAAGAAGTTGCCGGGGGAACTACAGCACGGGGGGAAGTGTTGTTGGATAACCCCAGGGGGCTTTATTCCATTACGATTCCTGACCGGGGAGCCGGAAGGGAGGTGCGGGTATCCTTTTCCCTTGGGGAGGGCCTCCCCTGGTTTCAGCGGTTTGTATTGTATGTGGATGACAAGGGCTTTCAGGATGTGCGGGGGCCGGGGCGGGGACGGTCTATCCGGCTTGTCCTGCGGGACAGGTCGGCGATATTGCGTAAAACCGATGAGGCGCGGGACTGGACGGCTCCGGCTCTTTTTACTTACTCATGTGTTTGCGATAAAACGCAACCGGAACGCTCCCTTGTTCATTTGATTGCTCAAAGGGCGGGGTTGTCCGTTAATGACATTGACTGCGCCACTATTCCGCTGACGCTTCCCTATGCGCGGCTCACGAAAAACATTTGGGCGGAGCTTTCAAGCCTGGCCCATACCTACCGCTGTCATCTGGAGTGTGCGCCGGAAAAACCTTTAGTCTTTGCTCATTCGCCCTACCAGGCGGAACCCTTCATACAGGATGATGATTCCTATGAATTCGCCGGAGAAGATATATTCTACCTGCGGAGTACGGCACGGGCAGACCAGTACCGGAATACGGTACGGCTTAAAATCAATATGCCTGTCGCTCTGGAAAAACAGGAAATCTGGTTTTACGAAGATCCTCCGGTTATCTATGATGATAGCCTTCAAACGGTGTTTCCCTTCCGGCCTTCCTATTTCCGGGATATTGAAAATGACGGTTATGAGGCCCGGTATGTTGTGAAGGATGTAACCGGAAAAAGCCGGAATGTTGTTTATGCGGATCATATTGATACCCAAGAGGAAGCGGAAAGCCGTCTTGTGTATTCGGGCGGGCCGTTTGGGTATGCCGCCTATGACGCTACCTCTCATCCTGACCGGGCAATCGTGAAACTATCCAGCGGGGATAACGGCGAAGGAGACTTGTACCATGCGGCGATTTACGGGCGGCCTATCGTACTGGACATTAACCGTTCATGTTTTATGCGGGATGACGAAGCGATTACGAAGCATGGGACTACCGCATTGAATGTTACCGGCTCCTATTTTTCGGAGGATGATTTTAACGGAAGGCCCATGTATGAGGATTGGGTTAGCCGGGAACTGGCGGGACGGCTTACACCGAAGCGTGAAATAACGGTCAAGACCCACCGGGGAGTATTTCATGGCCGGGTAGGGGCAACGGTAACGGTTAAAACTAAGGGAGAAACCATGAGAGGGATAGTTAATACCCTTTCATTGCGATACCGGAGGGAAGCGGCGTTTGAGGCTACCTATAAACTTACGGAAAATTCTTGAGGAGGCTTAATATGGCGGAGGAACTGCAAAAATACCTGATGGAAAACATCGGGGAAATTCGGGAACTGGTTACGGAAAACAATGCGGAAATACGGGAACTGAAAGGGGAATTCCGCATATTCAAGGAAGCGGTTACAGACCGCTTTAAGCGGAATGAGGAACACGCCGGGCAGCAAAAAAGGGATCGCTTTACGGTGATCGGTATCCTTATTTCGGCGGGGTTGTTGTCGGTGAATATCATCGTCAATTTTTTCAAATAGGAAGGGCATATTTTGGAAATCAATGTCTCACGGGGTAAGGCCAATTTTAGCCAACGGAACAATGAACTGAAACCTTTTGAAAGCTGCAACGTTACCGCAATGGTCATGGCGCTTAGTTATATGGACTATGTTTTTCCTCCGGGAAGTTTTGAACAGCCGGAGGACAATCTGCGGGATTTTATCGTGAACGCCGGGGGGAACCCTGAAAACCACTATCAGCTTTCGGCGTATACAAACAGATGGATGGGGAAACAGGTAACTCATTTTTCAACGGAGCGGAGTATTGCCGGCATATTTGGGGAACTATCGGCAAACCGCCCGGTGGTTTTGAGCGGGACGTTTCCCGGACACCCCGCTTTGAACGTAAGCAGGAAAACCGGAAAGCCTGAACCGCTGTGGCATATTGTTTGCCTTACGGGTTTTGGCGGGAACGATAATAACCCTGATTATGTCATTTGGGATGATCCGTATGGGGATACGCTTAACAACTGGAGGGGATCGGGTAACGACATTAAAATTCCGTATCCACTGTTTATTGAGTGGATAAAGCCCTGTGGTAATACCCGCTATAAGTGGGGGCATTTTTTTGTAAAGGAGGGTATATGAGTGATAGTGATGGTATTCAGATTTCCGACAAACCAAGCTGGCAGCATACGGCGAAAGAACTGTTTGCGATATTGGGGAAGCGGATAATCGCCCTGCCGTCAAAGATGTTGGGGTTTAAGCCGTTCTGTTTGTACCTTGCGACATGGTTACTCATCCGGGGGTATATCAAAGATTGGATATGGTTTGCGGTGATGGTAATGGTGTTGTTCGGCATTGTGGGCCTCAAGGTTATTTCTAAATGGCGGGGAGAATAGCGAATGAAAGCGTTTTTGCGGGGTATGATTACCGGGGCGGGAATTATACTGGCTCTGGTATTGGTTATTGCGGTGTTCCGGTTTTTCCATAACCGGGACAAACAGATTTATGAATATGTGGAGCGACAAAATGAGATACAGGAATTGCGGGAGGATTACGGCAACCGTGATCCTTATGAGTTTCTTGACGACATTCCCGGCGCACGGGGAGCCGCCGACAATGGGATTGAACGGATACACCGGAAGCGGGACGAGATTATACAGCGACAGCGAAATACAGGGGATGATTGAGGAATTGACGGAAGCGGCGGAAGAAGCTATAGAGACCGCCGCGGCGGAAGCCGCTAAAGCGGCGGTGATGGCTT
>JAIRLK010000168.1 GCA_031259515.1 Treponema sp.
AGTTGCCCCGCTTGTAAAATACGTTGGTATTAAGGGTCATAAAATCTACATCAATACGGTTAAAAGTAAAATCAAGGGCATAATTCAAGGCATCGACAATATAACCAATAGTACTAAAATTATTATCCTCTCCGCTATAGACGCTATCCCCCATACCAACATAGCCCAAAATATTGTTCAGTACCTTTCCCACGCCGTACCAGCTTGTTGTTTCTACCAAAGGCAGCAGCGCGATTTTAAACGAGTGGTTTATCCACTCATCTTCCTGTTCAAAAAATTCTTGTTCGGTCCATTTGTTTGTGCCAGGAATAGGCTTACGGTCATAGCTCGCAGATAACCAACTGGTATTGGTAGTTTGGCTATACCCCGCAAAAAACCGCCTCTAAGCAAATCGGTATTAAAAACCAGGCCGCTCCCTGCAAAAATCGCAATTTGTGTATCATTCACGCTGTATTCATCAAAAGGCCGTCCAGTGGATGTTAAGACGGTTGTTTTTAGCTTTTCCGAATCTGTCTTTCCGCTTCTCCCCCTAACCACTAAAGTGCCAAAAATGGGTACATAAAACGAATTATCTATTTTTATCTGCACGTTAGCCATTATATTACCTACAGTGCTATCATACCCGCCTGTAGTGCTATAATCATCTATACTTTGCCATCTATTATTCATAACAAGATACAGCGGTATTACTGGTTCTTTTCCTGCTTTGCGGCGTATTTCCTGGAAACGCGCCAATGATGTCATTTCGTCCTGAAAAAACCCCATATAATCAGGGTTGGGGATAAGCCATTCATCCTGAATCTGGGCAAAGCCGAAAACGCCTACTGTGAAAAAAATTAAAAATAAAAAATACCCTTTCATTTTTACTCCTATTTCATATAATTCTCGTAGAAAATACAAAATGTCAATAGCCTTTCAAATAATTTTAGCCCGTATTGCACATAACGCGATATGGGCGAAGTAAAAACGGAAATTACCCTGGTCAACCTTAGGGAGGCGGGTAAAGCGCAGGATGGGGTCATCCCGGAGTCCGAGGTCAAGCGGCTCACGGTCAACGCCGTGGTCGATACCGGCGCGTGGACCCTGGTCATCAACGAGAAAACCCGCGAAAAGCTGGGGCTGCGGGTGGAGGAATCCAGCGAAACCGCCTTGGCCGGAGGGATAAAAATCCCCAGCAGGATAACAGAACCGGTGAGAATCTATTGGAAAGACCGCAGAACTACCTGTGAAGCGGTGGTCCTTCCCGATGAAGAAGATGTCCTCCTTGGAGCGTACCCCCTGGAAGGAATGGATTTGATGATCCATCCCAAAACACAAGAGGTTGTCGGCGCTCACGGCGACAAGATTCGCAACGTGGTTAAGTGAAAGGATAAAAGGCAAGGTAACGGGGCCGTCCGGCGGTGAATGCGGGGCGGCCTTTTTTACAGGAGTCGGACCCTTCGTTATTTTTTAGTCCTCATATCAGAGACGAATTCGTTCTGTTCTGATTGGAACAGCCTCACTTAATCAGCGCTTTTCCGCTTTATGCGCGATTATCGGGGATCCTTTGGATCGGCAGTAAAAATTATCGTTAAAATCTATTATACTTGTTCTATGAATTATTTAGAACTTCCGGTTTACCAGCATAAGGATTTAATTCTGGAAGCCTTGGCGCATAACCAGGTGATCGTAGTCGAAAGCCCTACGGGATCGGGAAAGACTACCCAGATGCCGATAATCCTTTACGAAGCGGAGTACGCCCAAAACGGGATAATCGGCGTTACCCAGCCCCGGCGCATCGCGGCAATGTCCGTAAGCGAATACATAGCCCGCCAAATGGGAGCGGAGATGCCGGGCGTTGTGGGCTACAAGATGCGTTTCGAAGACAAGACAAATCAACATACCAAAATCAAGATCATGACCGATGGTATCCTGCTCCAGGAGATGAAGCTGGATCCCTATCTTTCACGATACAGCCTTTTGATGGTGGACGAGGCTCACGAACGGAGTCTGAACATTGATTTTATCCTGGGGCTTCTCAAACGGGTTCTGGAAGCCCGGCGGGATTTCAAGGTCATTATATCCTCGGCTACCATAAACGCCCAGGTTTTTTCCGAATATTTTGGGGAACATCCCGGCATCGCCCTGCCGGAGGTCCCGGTGGTAAAGATAGATGCCATAACCTACCCCATCACCCTCATCTACGATCCTCCGGCGGTCCAGGCGGGAAAAAGCGACGGACTTGGGTCCGACGAAGGCCGGAGGAACAGGCGGGGGCCGGGCGGAGGGCTCCCGGCAGCGCCCGGCGGCGGTTTTCCCCTGGGCAGCCTTGCCGGAGAAGCCCTTCTCGCCAAAATCGAGGGGATTACCGAGCGGTTCATCAGCGAAAAACGGGAGGGAGACATTCTCATCTTCCTTCCCGGAGAAAATATGATCAAGGACTGTATGGGCCGTCTGGTATCCGGGCTGGCGGGGAAGTACCTTCACATGGTCCCCTTGTACGGCAGGCTCGGCAAGGACGAGCAGGAACGGGTCTTTGATGCTCCCCCACGGGGCAAAACCAAGGTGGTGATTGCCACCAACATCGCCGAAACATCCGTAACCATAGACGGGGTAACCGCAGTGATCGATTCGGGGCTGTCCAAGCTCAACTACTACAACCCCCGGACCTTCACCTCCAGCCTGGTGGAAGCCCCCATCTCCAAGGCGTCGGCGAACCAGCGCAAGGGCCGGGCGGGACGCACCCGGGAGGGAACCTGTTACCGCCTGTATTCCCGGAAAGACTTCGAAAACCGGCCTCTTTTCACGGTTGAAGATATTTTCCGTACCGACCTTTCCGAGGTGGTCCTTAGAATGGCGGATTTAGGCGTTACCGCCTTTGAAGAATTCGACTTCATTTCCCCGCCGGGACGGGAAGGGCTCCTGGCGGCGGTGGAGACCCTCAACCTTCTGGACGCCCTGGAAGCGGACAGAACCCTCTCCAAGATAGGGAAGATGATGACCGAATTTCCTCTTCCCCCCCGGCAGTCCCGGATCATCGTGGAAGCCATTCTGCGCTGCCCCGATGTTACCGA
>JAIRLK010000181.1 GCA_031259515.1 Treponema sp.
ATCGCCCTGGTGTTGAGGGGGGTAAGCCCCGCTCTTGACGAAAAGAACCCGCAGAAGCGGAGCAAATCCCGTTACGCGATTGATCCCGGTGTCAAGGCCGAAGCCCTTGCCCGCGTTGAAAGACTCCTCTCCCGGTTTCCGGTATACCCGGAACTCGACCTCCTGGCGCTCAAAGAAGCCTTTGTCCCCCGCTGATTTCCAGGGGAAAGTTGTTTTTGTTTGGGTGGAGAAAACAGCCGTAAAATTACGGGGAGTGGACCCGCTGTCGCGATGAACTACCCCGTCTCGAATAAGCCTCCGCGCGGCAACCGGTGCGGCATCGGATTAGCGGCCAAAGAAACTGAATTTGCCGTAACGGTGCCATTTTCCAGAACCGCGTTTGCCGTTTTCATCGAGAATCTTGAAGATAAAGGCGGCAAAGGCGGCGTCCTCTCCGGTTTCGCTGGAAAAGCCCAGGGCGGTGTAAGGCTTGCCCACCGAAGAAGCCAGAATTCCGCTGGAAAAAGAGCTGAAAGAGGCGGCCACAGAAGGCCCTATCAGGTCCGGGGCTTCCCCCTTTTCCGTCCCCATACCCGCGTTGGAAAGTACCAGCGCCAGAGCGCCTCCGTTATGGGTTTTGAAAGCCGCTGTCAGCTCTTTGACCAGGAAGAACCAGCCCTTGATATGGTCGTTTACCGCCGTGTCAATATCCGCTAAGGCAAGTTCCTCCGGCTGCCGTCTGAGGGAAGGCGGCGTACAGACCAGAATCGCCTGATCGATGCGTTCAAGCCGGTTTTCCACCGCCAGTATCAGAGTCCGGGCCGAGACGGGACTGCCCGGATTCCAGGATAGCGGAATGAGGCTGCCCCCGGCTGATTGCGCGGCGGTCCGTTCACGTACCGGAACGCTAAATTTGTTCGGAATAAACGCGGCGGCGTACTGTTTTACCCGCTTCCCCGCCTCCGTAGCGATTGCTGCGGAAAGCGAGGATTCAAGGCCCGCAATTAAAATTCCCCGGATCATGCTGTTATCTTACACGGTCCGGGGTGTTGAAGCAACAGGTATTACGGCGCAGGGCGCTAAGCGCCGATTGGATAGATGCGGTCTTTCATTTTTGACCAGAATTCCGTTTCTTTATATACGTCAACCGCAGACACAGGCGCATATATATTTTGGGGATAACCGGTGGAAAAATTCGCGGAACCTTCCACGTTGGGGGGAACAGACCCCAGAACCAAATTTTCGAGGGCTTTGTCGTTGTGAAAAGCCCTGTTTCCGATAAGGCCCGCCTTGGGTAGTACTACTGTTTTAAGGGCTGTACATTCGGCGAAGACGGAATTTCCCACCCCGGAGGCTTTTGGCAGCAGAACTTCTATCAGTGCGCCGCAGCCGTAAAAGGCGTGATGCCCGATTGCCTCGATGTTTGGAAAATAAATTGATGTTAGCCTGACGCAGCCGTAGAAATTGCCCCTGGAGGATCCATCACCGGTGTCGTCCACAATGGTGATCAGAGCGGGCGCGGAAACCGTTTCGATATTTCCAAGCTTTTTAAAAGCCACCTGGTTAATAGTAATTACGTTTGGAAGAACCACCGATCTCAATTCATCGTATCCGGAGAAACCGTTGGACGCGACTGAGGTAACGGTTTCCGGTAAAATCATGGAAACAATTTTCTTCCGGCCCGCTAAAACGGGAGAAGCGGACGCCGCGATGAGTTCTGTTCCCGTACCCCCTCTCAAGTCCAGGCTGACAAACCGGTTTGATTCATCCAGGGCATCGTACAGGGTTCTCATCGTATTTCCCTTTGCCGTCTTGCTTGAAATATCCACCCCGGTAATTTTTATCAGGTACGGATCTTCGACGGTGTTCTCCGGACGGTCGTTAAGGTACATTTTCAGTTCATCAACCGATGAAAATTCCATGGCGTCCGGGAAGGCGCTGGCATCAATTCCAGCGTAAAGGCTTGTTGTTTTCTGGCCGGGGGAAATGTTTATAATTTCCGTTGAACCGATAGTTTTGCCGTGGGACATAAAGCGGCATTCAATTTTGTATGTCCCCGCAGGAAGGGACACCGTCCGTTCCGCCGCGCCGGAAACGGCTAAATCAAAATACTTCCAGGGAATAAAAGTGTTGTCATCAATCTTGATGAGCACTGTTAGTACAGCTTCCCATGTTTTTCCCACAGGAAAATTGATTTTCCATAACAGGAGCCCGTGCCCTTCTTCCATGGTCTCGCTGTCTTCCTCATCGGGTTCCCGTTCCCCGGTTTTGCCATTTTCATCGCCCTTGGTTTCATCGCCCTCGTTTTCATCATCTTCTTTCTCCGGCTTTTCGACTTCAGGCTTTTGTCCCGAAGGCTCTTCCGTTTTCCCCTGGGACAATTGCCCGGAAACCGAGCCAGCCAAAATGGGGCAGCCCATAATGGCCAGACCCAGGAGCGCGATACTTCCCCAAACCAGCAGTTTGGCGAACCGAAATTTCACTTTCATGATTACCTCCTCAAAAGTGATAGAATAGATTTAAAAAACCGGATGAACACCCGGTTTTTTCGTTTACTATTCTAATATGGGTCTGGGAGCCAGTTTGCTTTAATCAAGCGGGAAAAAAATGCAAAAATAAGGTAAAAAACGGGGTTTTGAGACAGTTTAAAACAGCCTCCGCTTTTTTCACCCTTTTTTCACATTTTCTTCCCCCTTTTTTTCCTGTCCGGTTAAAGCAAAATAAGCTCTTTGACCCATAGTATGAGAAAAGGCAGCTATTCAGCCGCCTGCGGGGGATAGCGAAAATCGGCCGAAGAAGAATAACCACGGAGTACTGGCGCTGAGTACAGCGCCTTGGAGTTTCACGGAGAGGACAGACGTTATAACCCAAACTCCGTGTATCTCCGTGGTTATCTTTATCACCTTGTAATTGCTCTTATTACTGTGTTTAGTCTTGACAACCTGCTAGAGGAGGCGGCTGAATAGTTACGAGAAAAGAAAGAATCTTAGCGTAGGGCGCGTGGTACAAGGTGCGGACGGCGATCAATCCATTGACAAAAGGCCGCGTATATCCTATAAAAACTATGGAATTAAAATAAACAGGCAACAAGGAGAACAAGTATGATTAAAATTGCGACGATTGCCGGTTCGGACGCATCGGGAGGGGCCGGGCTTGAGGCGGATTTGAAGACATTCGAGGAATACGGTCTCTACGGTATGGCGGCCGTTACCCTTATCGCGACAATGGACCCGGAAAAGAACTGGGCGCATAATGTGTTCCCGGTGGACGAAAAGGCCCTTAAAGCGCAGTTGGAAACCGTCTTCAAGGGCGTCGGGGTTGTTGCGGCAAAATCCGGTATGCTGGGGACGTTCTACGCGGTGGAATTGACCCATTCTTATATAAGTTCCGGCGGCATAAAAAACTATGTGCTTGATCCGGTGATGGTGTGCAAAGGAAACGACGAGGCGCTTAACCCTGAGCTGAATACCGCCATTGCGGAAAAGCTGCTCCCCCTTGCCCTTGTGGCAACGCCGAATCTGTTCGAGGCGAGGCAGCTTTCGGGAGTAAAAGACATTTCAACCATCGAACAGATGAAGGAAGCCGCCCGCGTCATTTTTGACAAAGGGGCCGCGAATGTGTTTATAAAGGGCGGCTCAAAATTGCCGGGCGCGGAAAAGGCCGCCGACCTTTTATACGACGGGAAATCATTTGAGTTGCTGGAGGCCCCGCTCATAAAAACAGACTGGACTCACGGCGCGGGCTGCACTACATCGGCGGCAATAGCGGCGGGCCTGGCGCGGGGTCTTTCGGTTTACGACGCGGTCTCCCTCGCAAAAAAATTCATCACCCAAAGTCTTGGCGGAAGTTTCGCCCTCAACAAGTGGGTCGGCCCGGGGAATCCTTCCAGTTGGAGAAAGGAAAATCTGTTTAAGTAGATGAGATTAATCACGGAGTACGCCGACAGGACGAACAAGCCCCCCGGCTAAACGCCCGCGATAGTGCCGCCGCCGAGTACCACGTCCCCGTCGTAAAATACGGCCGCCTGGCCGGGGGTAACGGCCCGCTGGCCCCGGTCAAATTCCACGAGGATCGTGTCGTTATCAGTCTGAGAGATGACGGCAGGCTCTTCTTCCTGTAGATACCGGGTTTT
>JAIRLK010000251.1 GCA_031259515.1 Treponema sp.
TTAATTGCCTGGTGATTATGGTGGAGGTGTTATACCCGTTCCCATTCCGAACACGGAAGTCAAGCCCTCTAACGCCGATGGTACTGCCCCTCGAAGAGGCGGGAGAGTAGGTAGTCGCCAGGCTTTTTTTTATCTTCATATATGTTTTGCGTTTGCTTACAGAAATCGTCATAGGTTCGGTTTGAAAGGCTTGCGGAAACCTCTGTTTTTATAGTACATTTAATTAGGAGAGCCTATTTTTTAATAAAATGAGGTCCTGGGGGAGTGATATGGCTAATCAAAACCAATTAGTTACTTTTCAACTTGGGGAAGAGCTGTACGGTATCAATATTATGGATGTCAAAGAGATAGTCCGGGTTCAGGCTATTCGGGCAATCCCTAATACCCCTGGATACGTTGAGGGTATTTTCAACCTTAGAAGTGAAATTATCCCTATTATCAATTTACATAAACGATTCCATCTCAAAAAAATACCTCATTCTGAAGAAGACGATCTTCTGTCAGGATTTATCATCATTGATATTGATGGAATGAAATTAGGGGTGATCATAGACCGGGTTTCCCGGGTGGTGACTATTGATAACGGGGATATTCAGCCGCCGCCTCAGATGCTGACCGGGATAGGGGCGGAGTACATTCAGGGAGTGGTGCGCCAGGAGCATGGGTATCTTATCATCCTGGATATACGGGACCTTTTTAATCCTAAAGAATTGCAGAAGATTGCCGATTTGCGGCGGTAAATCTCTGATCCCCTAAGGTTGTAGGTATACATGAAAATCGAAGTCTATTCTCCGACTATCCGAAGGAAGGAGATGGATGCTGTGTTGACGGCTCTGGTGGAAGATAAGGTAGGCCCCGGGGAACAGGCAAAGCTCTTGATTCAGATTGCTAAGGAACAACTCCAATTTGATTTTTGTCTTGCCCTGCGGAGTCCGGCTCTTGCGCTCTCCATGGCCTTGCGCGTTTTGAACCTGGAGGCAGGTCAGGGGGTGGCGATTTCCGCTCTTTCTCCCCGGTATTACGGGGAAATCATCCGTGAACTGCGGCTTAAACCGGTGTATTGCGACGTGGCGCCCGGTACGGCCGGGATGAGCCTGGAAACCCTTCAGGCGGCTCTTGCCCGGGAAGGGGAGGAGCCGGCGGCCCGGTGTATCGTGGTGAATCATACGTTGGGGTATGTGCCGGACATGACAGCCCTAGGCGGGGTAGGGCTTCCGGTCATTGAGGACTGTTCCCAGAGTTACGGTACGGTGATAGGAGAGACCCCTGCGGGGTCTTTCGGGGTGTTTACGATTTTGGGCCTTGAGGAGCGGGACATGCTTACCGCCGGGGGCGGCGCCCTTCTCTACGCGGTTAACCGCCGGGATGCCGGGGCTTTGCGGGGGATTACGCCCCTGAGTGAGAACAGCCTTCCGGACATGAACGCCGCCATGGCGGTGATTCAGTTTCGGGAAGCGGCCCGGAACATGGAAAAACGCCGGGAAATCGCCGCCGCGTATACTCAGGCGGCTTTGCGTACCCGGCATAACCGGTTTGTTCAACAGGGCGAGTGGGACTACAACAACTACGCCTTTCCCCTGATCCTTGAAACGGGGATGAAGGACGTTAAAACCTATGCCAGGCGGCTGGAAATCGCGGTGGAAAACGCTTTTGTGGATACCCTTGCGGGTTCCGGAGAGGTTCCGCCCGGTCTTTGTCCCGAAGCCTATTCCCTTTCTTTAAGAACGGCGCTCTTTCCCTTGTATCCAAGGCTTGGGGCGGCGGAGACCAAAAAGGTCGCTAAACTTATTATGACTCTTCCGTAAGGGGGATATTCCGAGATGGCCGAGGTAAAACGGGCTTTACTGTTTGTTAATTTCCACAAAGCCGGTGCGCGGGTGCTGGCGGATGAAATAAAAGGGGAACTCGGACGTTTGGGGATAGAGCCGGCGGTGTATCGTTTTGAGGATAGGGCGGATTTGCCGCCGGGAAGCGGTTTCGATATAGCCGTGAGCCTGGGGGGGGATGGTACGGTACTGTATACCGCCAGAGTTGTTTCTCCTTATGATATTCCTATCCTGCCCATCAACCTCGGTACCCTGGGGTTTATCGCGGCGGTACGCCCCGATGAATGGCTTGCGGTGTTTCGGGAGTGGCTTGCGGGAACTGTCTGCGTTTCCCGGCGGCTCATGCTGGATTTGGCGGTGGAGCGCCGGGGTAAAACCGCGATCCGGGCTGTCTGCCTGAATGACGCGGTTATTTCTTCGTCGGGGATAGCCAAGATAGTCCGCCTTACGGTTTCGGCGGGTACCGGCGGCGTAGACGGGAGCGGCTGCGGGGGGCTTATGCGCCTGGGGCATTACCGGTCGGACGGCCTCATTGTTGCTACGCCTACAGGATCCACCGCCTATTCGGTGGCCGCCGGGGGGCCTATCGTAGACCCGGAGATTGAGGCGGTCATCATCAATCCTATCTGTCCCTTTACCCTGTCGAACCGTCCTATTGTGGTTCCCGCCCACGAGATGGTGATGGTGGAGGTAGAGGCGGAACAGCGGAGCGGGGTACTCCTTACCGTAGATGGACAGACGAGCGAGCTTCTGGAACCGGAGGACCGTATCCTCATACGCAGCGCTCCCTTCCGTACCCGGCTCATCGCTTCGGGGCGGAAGGCTTTTTACACGGCTCTGCGGACAAAACTGAACTGGTCCGGCGCTCCGGGGGAATATCCTTCCGGTTCCTGGGATATATCCCATGGGGGTGACCATGCTTGAAGAACTTAGAGTTCGTAATTTCGCTCTGATAGACAGCCTTGCCCTTTCTTTTGAGGGGGGATTCAACATCCTGACCGGCGAGACTGGGGCTGGGAAGTCTATCATCGTGGGTTCTTTGAGCTTTTTGCTCGGGGCTAAGGCGGGCGCGGAGGTGATTCGTACCGGCGCCGAGGAGGCCGGCGTTTCCGCGGTGGTTTCCCTGGGGCGGCGGAGCGCCGACGCGGAAGCCTGGCTTGCCGCCCGGGACATCCCGGTCGAAGACGGCAGGATCATTGTCAGGCGTACTATCAAGAGTACCGGAAGGGGCGGGATATACCTTCAGAATATACCGGTTACCCGGAACGATCTTGAGGAATTCATGGCCTTCCTCTGTGATCTTCACGGTCAGCATGCCCACGAATCCCTCATGCGGAAGGAAAACCACCGCCGTTGCCTGGACCGGTTCGCGGGGCTTGAAAGCGAGGCGGCGGAATTCAACCGGCTGTTTCTGATCCTGGCGGACCGGAAGAAGGCTTTTGAGGCTTCGGTGAGTTCCGAGCGGGACCGGGAGACGAGGCTTGAGGTTCTGACTTACGCGGTGGAGGAGATCGCCGCCGCTGCCCCTGTAAGCGGGGAAAGCCGGGACTTGGAGGCCGAAGCCGCCCGGCTCGGTTCCTTTGAGCGGCTTGCCGCCCAGGTGAATGGAGCCGCGTCCGTCCTCTTTGAGGAGGAAGTCTCGGTGTTGAGCCTGGCCCGCCGGGCTCGTTCCGCCCTGGAGAGCGCCGCCGCCATAGACGAGGGGGGGCTTGCGGCCATACGGCAGCGTATGGAGGACCTTTACTACGAGGCGGAGGATCTGGTTGAGGAATTCCGTTCTTATAGGGACGGCCTTAGCTCTGACCCGGAACGTCTTGAGGAGGTGGAGGCGCGGCTGGCCTTGCTCTACCGGCTGAAAAAGAAGTACGTTCAAGGCGCGCCGGGGACCGCTTTGGACGAAGACGCGGTTCTGGCTTATAAGGCGGCCGCAGAGGCGGAGATCGAGGCCCTTTCGGGGGCGGAGGAAAACCGGGACAAGCTGAAGGCCGAGATTGGGGCGCTGGAAAAGGAAATCGCCGCCCGGGCTGCGGCTTTAAGCGCAAAGCGGGCCGCTGCTTCGGCCAGACTGGGAAAGGGGATCACCGCCATCATCGCAAGGCTGGGTATGCCCAACGCCAAATTTTCGGCGGCCCTGAACGCGAAGGGGAAAAAACAGGAAACCGGGGCGTTGATCATAGGCCCTTGGGGTGCGGACGACGTGGAGTTCCTCATCTCCGCCAACGCCGGGGAGCCTTTGAAGGAGCTGTCCAGGATAGCTTCCGGCGGGGAGCTTTCCCGGGTGATGCTGGCCATCAAGACCATCCTTGCCGGCGCGGACAGCCTGGAAGAGAACGGCTCTCGAAATGCCGTTTCAGAAAACGACGTTTTCGACTCTTCTCCGGAAACCCTTATCTTTGATGAGATAGACACGGGGATAGGCGGCGAGGTTGCCCTTGCGGTAGGGGACTATCTTGCGAGGATAGGGACGGTAAAGCAGATATTCTGCGTTACACATCTTGCTAGTATCGCCGTTCGTGCGGATAATCATTTCAAGGTGGAAAAACACAGCGAAGGTGGAAGGACGGCAACGGCCGTTTCCGTTTTGCGCGGAGACGCGAGGCGGGAAGAGATCGCCCGTATGTTGGCGGGAGATTCCGGGGGCGAGGCGGCTTTGGCCCATGCGGAGGCCCTTCTTTCGAAATATAAGTGGAGTTTACATGGCTAAGGTTTCTGATCAAGAACGTCAATTCTATTTTGAAAAAATCGCGCCTTACCGGGTAGTGATAGATGCGGTTCTGGCGCGGGAAAAGGAGCAGTTACGCATCATCCAGCAAAATCCCGTGAACGCAGCGTTTAAGCGGCTTGCCCTGGCGGGCGATATGCTTAACCTGGCCTCGTATTACATCATGTTGAATGGGCTTTCGTTAGTCATCTTAACGGTCAAAAATGAAGAGGCCCTGAACGATGCCAGAAAGAGCCTGTATAAAAGCATCTTTTACCTGGAACAGGTGGTTACCGGCCTTGTGGACGCGGGGTTTTCCGAATACGAAGACAAGACGGCGGAGATAACCTCCCTGGAGTCATCCCGGCGTTACTTCCTGGTCCGGAAGCTGGGTCTTGCCATTCAGCTTCTGGAAAATGCCTATGGGGACAATACGAAATGGAAGTGGTCGTTTGTGGAGCTTGAAGGTTGCTTTGCGGCGGTGGCGAAGAACATCCTGGATATGAAAAAGATCGCGGCAAATACGGATCTCTCTTCCCCCGACTATCAGCCTACCACGTACCATGTACGGCTCGTGCGGCGGCTCCTTTCCCAGGCGGCGGATCGTTACCGGGAAAAGTACGAGTTGTCCACCAGCCAGATTGATGATTTCCGTCAGGCGATCAATTTTCTCGGCGCGCTGAGGCGCCTCCTTATGGTAACGGATAGCCATGAGGAAGCTGAAACGGTACAGAAAAAAATTGACGTCTGGAATTCTAAATTAGAATCGGATATTAGGAAGCAACAGGAAATCCTTCAGAAGAACGAATAAGATGCGCAAAGTATCCCTTAGGGTCTTCAAGGCCGTACTGCCCTATTTATATCATTACCGCCGTCAATACCTGGGAGGGTTTTTGTGCCTTCTTGTTATAGACGCCGCCCAGTTGGCCATTCCCCAATTTACTCGCCGGGCCATAGACCTCATCGCCCAGGGAGATTTTCAATGGGCCCAGGTAGGGTTGCTCGCCCTGGCCATGTCGGGGAGCATGGCCGTCATCTCCCTGGGCCGCTTTCTGTGGCGCTACTTTATCCACGGTTCTTCCCGGCGTATTGAGGCGGAGATGCGGAGCCGGCTTTTCGGGCATCTCCTGACGCTGTCCTATGATTTTTATCAGGAGAACAAGATAGGGGACCTCATGGCCCGGGCCGTCAATGACATAGGGCAGGTCCGTATGGCCATAGGGTGGGGCCTTGTGGCCCTGGTTGACGGTACCGTCATGGCGACAGGCATCCTCATCATCGCCTTCGTCCAGGATGCTCAAACCGCCCTCTTTGCGATCCTTCCCCTGCCCCCTATCACCATGCTCATCCTCCTCTTTGGCCGGGTTATAGGGAAACGCTTTCGCCGGGCTAATGAAACCTATTCCGCCATGAGCGATACGGTCCAGGAAACCTTCGCGGGGATTCGGGTGGTCAAGTCCTTTGTCAAGGAATGGTGGTTCATCAGGAAATTTGCCGACACTAACGAGGATTACCAGGCGGCTAACATGGCCCTGGTCAAACTGTACGGGGTCTTCTTCCCCCTCATCTCCTTTCTTTCGGGCCTTACGTCCCTGATACTGATTTTGATCGGGGGTATACGGGTGATTGAGGGGGCCATGAGTCCCGGAGACTTGGTTGCTTTGTTTTCCTATTTCCAGATGCTGATTTGGCCCCTTATGGGGGCGGGTTTCATGGTGAACATGATACAGCGGGGCGCCGCGAGCCTTGGGCGGATAAACGAGGTGATGGAACGCAAGCCTTCCATTGTGTCCCCCGTCGTGCCGGTCCGCCCGCAGCCTGACGCTTCGGTTCCCCTGGTAGAAATACGGAACCTCAGTTTTAACTATCCAGGCGGCGGAGAAACCGGCGGGAAAACGCTTGAGGACATCAGCTTGAGTATTACGACCGGGGCTGTGGTGGGGATACTGGGCCGTACCGGTTCGGGGAAATCGACCTTGATTAAGATATTGACCCGTATGGTGGACCCGCCGCCTGGAACGGTCCTGGTCAAGGGCGTCCCGGTGGGGGAGTGGGATCTTGAGGAGCTTCGCGCTCTTTTCGGCGTAACCCCCCAGGACAGCTACCTTTTTTCCCATTCGATTAAATACAACATCCGCTATGGGCTTGCCGCCATTGGGTCTCAGATTGAGGGACCTCAGATTGGGGGGCCTCATGCGGAAAACCAAGGGGAGGATGCGCTTGTGTCCTGGGCGGCGAGGCTTTCGGCCATAGACCAGGACTTGGGTTCCTTTGCCGCGGGCTGGGATACCCTGATAGGCGAACGGGGGCTTACCCTTTCCGGGGGCCAGAAACAGCGGGTCGCCATTTCCCGGGCGGCGATAGGGTCTCCGGAGATCCTCATTCTGGACGATTCCCTTTCTGCCGTGGATGCCGAGACCGAGAAGCGGGTCCTTTCTTCCCTGCTCGCGGAACGCCGGGGCAAGACCGCTATCATCATCTCTCACCGGGTGTCTACCTTGAGGAACGCGGACCTGGTGGTGGTTCTGGACAAGGGTCGGATCTCCGAATCCGGGAGCCCGCAGGAACTTGCCGCCCTGGGGGGGTTCTACGCCAGGATGGCCGCTTTGCAGCAGCTTGAGCAGACGGAGGGAGGCGGCGGTGTCTGAATACTTTGAAACCGAAGACGTGGTAAAAGGCTACGACAGCCGTATTGTTAAGCGTATCCTTTCATATATAAAGCCCTACAAGCTCCTCCTGGCCGTCATGCTTGTTACCCTGGCGCTTTCCACGGTGGGGGAACTCCTGGTCCCAGTGATACAGCAGCGGGTGATAGACGGGGCCATCTTGTCCCGGACGCTGGCCCTGAAAATACCGGAGCCGGTTTCCGGCGCCGGCGCGGGGGAAGCCGCGGGGTCTACAGACGCTATGCTGTCTGCGGAAACTCAGGCGGCCCTGAAGCGGCTTTTGGCGCTGAAACGGGGCCTCTTTACCGGGGGGATATTCTTCGTGTCCCAGGGGCCGGATACCCGGCTTTCCGGAAAGACGGAGCGGGAACTTTTGGAGGGGGGGATTCTTTCCCGTGAAGGGTGGTACGCGTTTCCTTATGGGCGGGGGGATCCCGCCCTTGCCGTCATGGAAGCCCATCCCGGGATTTTCCTTAGGAGCCAAAACGTCGCCGCCATCAGGACCGCCGATCTCTACGCCCTTTCCCTAAGCGAAATCCGGAGCGTCCGGGGGCGGGATTTGGCCTATCTTAGGCATATAGTCCTGCTGCTTCTTTTGGTTTTGGCCCTGGTCTTCTTCTGTACCGTTATCCAGACCTGGATTACCACGCTTATAGGCCAGCGGGTGATGAAAGATATACGCCTTGAGCTTTTCAGGAAAACCGCGTCCCAATCCACGCAGTTTCTTTCCCGTCATCCGGTAGGCCGTATTGTAACCCGCCTGACCGGGGATGTGGAGACCATCAACGAATTCTTTACTTCCGTCCTCGTGGCCTTTCTCAAAGATTTTTCGGTGATGGCCGGGGTACTCGTTACCCTCTTCCTCCTTTCGCCGCGCCTGGCCCTGGTGGTTTTCTGTACCCTGCCGCCGGTCCTGGCGGTTACCTCGGTAAGCCGCCGCAAGGCCCGGGACGCCTTTAGAAACCAGCGGACCGCTTCGTCCCGGGTGAATTCCTATCTTTCGGAACATCTTTCCGGCTTGCAGGTCGTCCAGCTCTTCCGGCGGGAGAAAAAGAGCCTTGATGAATTCGGGGACAGAAATAAAGAACTGCTGAACGCCAACATCCAGGAGATGCGGGTTTTTGCCACCTTCAGGCCCATAGTCGAGTGGCTTGCTGTCTTTACAACGGCGGCCGTCATTACTGTGGGGGCCAACCTGGTCCTGAACCTTTCCCTTTCCTTAGGGGTACTCATCGCCTTCATCAATCTTATCGGGATGTTCTACGGCCCGGTAACGGACATTGCGGAAAAGTATACCCTTCTCCAGTCCGCCATGGCCGGGGGCGAACGGGTCTTCGCCCTGCTGGATACCGACGATAGGATTCCCGATACGGGGAAACACGCCGTTCAGGGTATGGTGAGGGGTCATATTGAATTTGAAGATGTCCGTTTTTCCTATAAGAGCGGGGAGGAGATTCTGAAAGGGCTTTCTTTTACGGTAAACCCTGGGGAAATGGCCGCTATTGTGGGCTATACCGGGGCGGGGAAGACGACCATCACCAATGTGCTTACCAGGCTCTGGGACATAGACAGCGGGATCATCCGTCTTGACGGCGTTCCCATTCAGGATATTCCCCTGGAAGAACTGCGCCGGTCGGCGTTGCCGGTGTTGCAAGACGTGTTTTTGTTTGCCGGCACGGTGGCGGAGAACATCAGTCTGGGCCTTCCCCTGGCCGACGCTCGAATTGAGGAGGCCGCCCGGGCGGTTCACGCCCATGAGTTTATCTCCCGTCTTCCCGCAGGCTATAAGACCATCCTCTCGGAAGGGGCGGCCAACATCTCTTCGGGGCAGCGGCAGCTCATCAGTTTTGCCCGGGTCATTGCCCATAATCCGGCTATCGTTATCCTGGACGAGGCCACGAGTTCCGTGGACACCGAGACCGAACACCTTATACAACTGGGCATACAGCGGGTTCTGGCCGGACGGACCTCCTTGGTCATCGCCCACCGGCTTTCCACCATACGCCATGCGGACCGCATCCTGGTTCTTTCCGGCGGCCGCCTGGTCGAGGAAGGCCGCCACGACGAACTGATACGCCGGGGGGGGCTTTACGCGGGGCTCTACCGGTTGCAATACGAAGGCGGGCGGGGCTGAGGGCGCGAGGGCGGCTTTATTCGCCGGCTTCTCCGTATACTGCGGGCTTTTTCTGTTGCCGAATTCACCAACAAAACCGGACAACCCGCGCCGACTGCCTTCGTTGTGTTTCTCCATAAGTATCCATACCCGGCTTTGGGATATAGTCTGATCTTTCAAAAGAAGCCGCGTGGCAGCGGGAAACGCGGCCGGAGATAAGGAAAAGGTCTCCCGGTTTATTGTTATCATCAGAGGTTTTCCCAAAAACTGTCAATAACCGGCGAAAATGTCACCCCCCAAACAGCCAAAATTCACGAGGGATTATGTCACCCTTTGACTGGAAAGAGTAAAAAAGGAGAAATATACCAAAAATGAGGACATCGCCTCTCCAAGCACCCGTCGTGAAGTTCTATGGCGGGATTGTAAAACATCCGAACTCTGCTAAATTTTGCCATTTTATCAAGGGAGTGACATTTTCCCTCGTGATTCTTAAGGGGTGACATTTTCCCTTGTTATTCACAAATGTAAAATTGTTGCTTGACAAAGCGGGATCTTTCCGGTAGTATAATTCTATTGGTTTTGCTAAAACAAAACCATGTTTAGGAAGGGCGGTTAGCTCAGTTGGTTAGAGCATCAGTATGACACGCTGAGGGTCACAAGTTCGACTCTTGTATCGCCCATAGAATTGATGAGTGGACGCCCGGCGCCGTAGCCTTGAGCGGACGGTATCGGATGAATGAAACGGGGAACGTAACCCTAATCCGTCATCCGGTCTCCCTGATGGTCCCGCCGCCCACCACCACATCGCCGTCGTAGAACACCACCGCCTGCCCCGGCGTAACGGCCCGCTGGGGTTTGTCAAAATCTACCCGTATATGGTCGGCTCCTGTCTGTTCTACTATCCCGTCCTGTTCCGCCTGGAGGTACCGGGTCTTCACCCTGACCCGTAGCGGCTTCTTCAGTTCTGCCAAGGCGATGAGGTTTATCTGGTCGGCGAGAAGAAATTTGGTGTAAAGCGAAGAATCGGGACCCAGCGTAACGGTGTTGGCCGCCGCCGATTTACCCGCCACGTAGAGGGGTGTTCCCGCCGCTACACCCAGGCCCCGGCGCTGACCCAGGGTGTAACGGACAAACCCTTTATGCCGTCCCAGGACAACGCCGTTCCCGTCGATGATGTCCCCTTCCGGGTACCGCTTCCCCGTGTAACGCTCAATAAAACCGCCGTAGTCTCCGTCGGGGACAAAGCATATATCCTGACTGTCGTGCTTTGCCGCGTTACTGAACCCTTGCGCCGCCGCCAGGTCCCGGACTTCCTGTTTGGTAAAGCCCCCCAGGGGAAACCGGCACAAGGCGAGTTGTTCCTGGGTAGCGGCGTAGAGTACGTAACTCTGATCCTTTTTTCCGTCCACGCCTTTTTTAAGGAGGAACCGGCCGCTTCCGGCGTCCTGCTCTACCCGTGCGTAATGGCCGGTAACCATGAAGTCAAAGCCGATCTGCGTTGCCCGCTGGAGGAGGCGTTCGAATTTGATGTACCGGTTACAGTCTATGCAGGGATTCGGAGTCGCCCCCGCTTCGTAGGTTTCAATGAAGCGGCGTATCACCTGATCCCGAAAATCCTCCGCAAAGTTAAGCACATAGTGGGGCATCCCCAGATGGTGGGCGACGAGTTTCGCGTCATTTACGTCGGAGAGGGAGCAACAGCCTTTATGCGTTACCGAAGGCCCGGCCCGGCAGGACGGCTCTTCTCCCTGTACGTCATCACTGCCGAAGAGCTTCAGGGTAACGCCGATACAGTCGCAGCCTTGTTCCCGCATGAGCCACGCGGCAACGGAACTGTCAACCCCGCCGCTCATGGCTATGACCGCCTTCTGATTGGAACCGCTCAAGTTACTGATACTTCTCCATGAAGGCGTTGATGCCGGCTTCGCAGGAACGCATGGCAAGGATAGTCTTTTCGATAAGGGCGCCCAGCTCCCAGCCCAGCATTGCCGCGCCCTTTTCGATAACCTCCCGTGAACAGCCTGCGGCAAAGTTGAGGGTCTTGTACTTCTTCCTGACCGATTTCACCTCCATATCCTGAACGCTTTTCGAGGGCCGGATGATGGCTACGGCCCAGATGAGGCCGGTGAGTTCGTCGGAAGCGTAGAGGACCTTCTCCATCTCATGTTCCGGTTTGATGTCATTGGTAAGCCCGTAACCATGACTACATACGGCATGGATGAGGGCTTCCCCGGCGCCGCCCGCCCGTAGCAGTTCCGGCGCCTTGATGCAATGCTCATCGGGGAATTCCTCAAAATCAATGTCGTGGAGAAGCCCCACATTACCCCAGAATTCTTCTTCCGCGCCGTAACCCAATTCCCGGGCGTACCACTTCATCACCCCTTCAACCGTCAAGGCATGTTGCACATGAAAAGGATCCTTGTTGTATTTGTTCAGGAGTTCCCAGGCCGCAGCCCGGGAAAGTGTCGTGTTATCCATGCCCCCATTCTATCCGAATTGGGAGCGAAGGACAATATTTTAATAATTTTCGGCTTTAATCTGGAAGTACGCTTTGGGATGTTTACAGACCGGGCAGAGTTCCGGCGCTTTCTTCCCGATAAGGATGTGGCCGCAGTTAGAACACTGCCAGATGGCGTCGCCATCCCGGGAGAAGACCAGGCCTTTTTCAACATTGGAGAGCAGCTTGAGGTACCGTTCCTCGTGGCGCTTTTCAATCTCCCCCACCATCCTGAAAAGGGCGGCTATCTGGGTAAAACCTTCTTCATCTGCGGTTTTCGCAAAGCCGTCATACATATCGGTCCACTCGTAATGTTCCCCTGCGGCTGCGTCTTTCAGGTTGGTTGCCGTATCGGGGACGGCGTCGCCGTGAAGCGCCTTGAACCAGAGTTTGGCGTGTTCTTTCTCGTTCTCCGCAGTCTCCTGGAATAAGCCAGCAATCTGATTGTACCCGTCCTTGGCGGCCCGTGAGGCATAATAGGTGTATTTGTTCCGGGCCATTGATTCTCCGGCGAAAGCGGCCTGTAGATTCGCTTCCGTCTTGGAGCCTTTAAGTTCTTTCATTTTTTCCCTCCGTTCTGGGATTTTTATGATGCCTGATAGGAGCTATGGGCGCCCTCATGCGTCTGCTGTATAGGATACTGTCCTTTCCCGTAAATTTAAAGGGTTTTGTCTTTTTAGTTCTGAACTCCGGCAAGGGATTGGAGGGTACGTGACGCCGCGTCCTGGCGGAGTTTCTCCTGCTCTTCGAGTACCTTCTCCAGGGGCAGGGGATCAGAGCGGGTAGGGGCGCAGGGCCGCCCGTCCGCATCCCGGATGGACAGCCCGCCATTGCCTATGGCCTGGGCCGCCTCCCTGATGGGGAAACTTCCCGTCTCCAGGTATCCCGCGATCACCGGTGCGATGGCCTGAGAAGCGGCTTCCACCGCCCCGGCGTAGACCTCCGGAAACGAGCGGCGATCCTCCCGGCTGTCTCCGGCGGGGTAAAACCAGGGAGCGTTTTTCAGGTTAAGGAAATCAATCCATCCGGCTGAATTGTGAGCGGGAACTTGTTGACCGCTGAGTTTTTCGGGGTACACATAGGCCAACAAAGCCGGGCTGGGAAGGGCCCGGGCGGCGGCAATGGCGGTCCGGCGGGGGGCGGTTTCCCGGTAGAACCGCGCGCAGTCGGCAAAAACGTTATCCATACGGATTCGGAGTTTATCGTCTTTTCCTGCCCGTTCCGGAAAGGCCAGAATCAGGGCCCGGACCAGGAGATCCTTGAGGCCTGCGGGAGGATTCCCGCACACTTCCGCCAAAAGTCCTTCCTGATCCCAATCCGCGGCGTTTTCGCCCCGCAGGTGTTCCAGCATACAGACATCAAGGATGCGTTCAAAAAAGGCGTGTAAGCGGGCGGACCGGTAGGTTTCAGCGTTTGCGGGAGATACCCGGACCGACTTATACACGATATACGGATGCGCCTGGCGATCCAGGATGGCGTGGGTCATGAAACCAAGGGCATAAACGCCTAGGGCGGAGATCCCCTTGTCCCACCTTCCCCGGCATATATCTTCCTCATCAGGGGGCAGGTCCGGCAATCCCATTTTAAGGAGCCCTGCGGTAAAGATACCGGCCCCCCGGCGGTGGAGCAGGGTTCCGTATTCCAGCCCTACGGGGCGGGTCATTTGACTGTGATAGAAAATATCCGGCCCCTGGCAGCCCAGGACAAAAGCGGTCCGGTAAACGCCCTGTATTTTTTCCAGGGCCTTACCGGCCGCTATACCTAACCGGGGACCTAGACCCCGGTAAATCTCCGTAACAACATCTTCCCCGAACAGGGTATGCAGAATTTGCGAAGGCATGTCCTAAGGTATCCCCAAAATGCGTGAAATTACACAATTCTCTCTGCGCATTATGCAAAGTCCCACCGGCTCCTGCGAATTACTTTCGCACGAAATAACGATTGAGGCTTTCCCAAAACTTCTATTTTGGGACAGGCTTGATTTAGATGAAGTACATGTAGGAGTCGTCAGGGTCCACAGTTCCCAGGACG
>JAIRLK010000258.1 GCA_031259515.1 Treponema sp.
AGGTACTCCAGGGACGCCGTGATGTCGCTGGTTTTATGATACTGGAACAGGATGGTTATCAGGGTTTGATATTCCACCCCGTCAGGGTATACCTTTTTCAGGAGATCCAGTATTTTCCCCCGCAGAATGTTATCCTTCATTTTTTCCTCGATTTGACAGGTCAAGAACGTACTGTATAACCTGCGCGTGATGATCGTCGGACTTGTCGGCAAGACGGTTTATCTCGGCCCTCCAGCCTGAAAGCTGCTCGTAAAAAACCGAGTTTTTCGTATACTCCATTTCGATATAGGAGAGCCGCTTGCCGTGGGCCTCAAGCCCTTTATGAATGGTGTCGTAAAGGCCGCTGACTTTAACCTCAAGCTGCTCCTGAAAAGCCTTTGCCCGCCGGGCGTCCTCCCTGCTGTTTTCGTCCACCTTTTTGATGAGATAGAGTACCACCACCACCAGGACACTTGAAACGGCCGAGGGCCCCCAGGACTGGAAGATGCGGAAGAGCGCGGCGAAATCCACTCAGCGCCCCGCTATTACAAAAGAACAGAGAAAGCCCGCGGCAAAGGAGAGCCCCGCCGACACCCCCAGGGCCGGCCAGAAATAACGGCCCTTCTTCTGTTCCGCTTCCAGTTCCGCCTGTATATCCGCGGCCAGTGTTTTATGCAATTCCGCTTCCGGCGCGTAGCGCAGCATGGCGGCCTTGTACCCTTCGGCATAGGCTTCGGCAACGGCCGCGCCGATCTCTTCCTCAGCCGCTTCCATCAGTTCCAGCACTACCGTTCCCGGATAGGATGCTCCGGGCTCTATCCCGCAGGCGTTCCCGGAACTTCCCGGCGATTGCTCCGGCGGTTCCGCGAAGCTCCCCGGCGTCAGGAGCAGCGTCAACAAGATCAGCAGCGGGAGTGTTTTTGATTTCATCCCGTTTTTTCCCCTTTGCCTCTTCGGCTTCCGCCCGGTCCAGATACGGGCGTTTCCCGTAATGGAAAAACTTCCAAACCAGGCCGCCGATAAGGGCGGCCGCGGCGGCGGACAGGACAAGGTACAGCTTATCCATGTTTGGTAAAGGCCGATTCCAGTTTCTTCAGTACCGCCTCATAGGCGAACACGGAAAACCCGAAGATCACCGCCCACCAGAACCACATCTGTTCGGGAACAAAAAAGTTTCCGATCCGCAGCAGGCCGGCGGCGGCGAGTGAAAGGGCCAGGGGGATATACACCCGGTACCCCTTGAGCCGGTCTTTCTTGTCCAGCCTTTTAATGAGTTCGGTACACGCCACCACCAGGGCAATCGATACCAGAATGAAGAAAGGCAGCAGTTCTAGAATGTCCACCTCAACCTCCTTTGGGATTTTCTCCCGTCGCTATATCCACATCGAGCCTGAACCGCTCGAAGGCTTCCGGGTGTTCGACAAAATATTTAGGGCAGTCCTTGCGGGTAACGGCGTGGTGCGTCCAGATGCCGGCGGACGGCTCAAGGCCAAACCGCTTCATAAGGTACGCCGCCAGTTCAACGGCGGACACCCATGTTTCCGGAGTGAATTTCCCGTCCCGGGCCGGATGGCAGAGTTCGATCCCGACGGTACAGTTGTTCGGGTAATGCCCAAACCGGCTTATCGCTTCCGGGGTGTATAGCTTGGCCCCCACGTGGTAGGCTATCTCATCTACCGGCAGGCACTGGACGACTTCCCCCTCCAGGCCCACGATGAAATGGGCCGAGGCGAAGACGGCCTTCGGGTTGTTCAGGGACTGGCTTTTGAGCCCCTCGAAATAGTTGCGGTTTTGAAGCGCCGAGGTTCCGGGGTTGTTTATCCAGTGGACGACCACGCCCTTGACCGGGGACAGTTTTTTCCCCGGACGGGAAAAGGGGTTTACGGTCAGGAGCTTTCGGTCAACGGTCGGTTCCGGCATACCGTACAAGATAACAGATCGGTTTGAAGGCCGCTCTAAAGGGGATAAAAAAGCCGGGTCCGCCAAACGGCAGGCCCGGCGGGGCGGCGGTTATCTGCCCGGCGAAGCGGGGAGGCTCTCCGTCTCGACGATCTTCCTCAAGTCGGCGATACAGCCGGTCATGATGAGGTGGAGGCCGACGGGGGTGTCCCGGTCCAGGAGGTAGGAGTCGTCCTCAATACGCTGGACAAAGTCGGACACCACGGCAAGCCGGGAAATCGTGTTAATGAGTACGTCGCAGGCGTTCACGGGGCCGCCTCCTCAAAGAGGGAGGGCTGCTCCGGCCTGGCGGTTTTGACGAGCCGCCGGACGGTAGTCTCTCCCCGGCCGGTGAGGGCAGCGAGGCGCCACACCGGATACCCGGCGTGGGCGGCGATAAAACGCCGCTCGTCCTCCGAGAGGAGGGTTCCCCGCTTTATGACGGCCTCCCGCTCCATGGCGGCTACCGCGTCCGTTACGGTCCGGCGGATCATGGCGGTCAGCCCCTCGGGGAGGAACATCCCGGTCCGCCTGATGGACGGCAGCACCTCGGTAAACACCCAGGTCTTGAACTTTTCCGCCTCGGGCTTCCGGGACTGGAATACCAGTCGGTACAGGCCCGGCTCGTTGACGGTGAGCATCTTCTGTTTGCCGCCGGGGGTGTAACCAGTAGTTACCCCCTTCTCATTTTCCGGCAAATCGCCAACCGCTTTTCTGTGGTTGGTAAGCCCTAGCGTATCACACACGTCTTTGGCCACAAACCAAGGCTCATTTTCAATCACGACCGTTCTTACGGTGTGATTTTCGAAGGTGAACGGTACTAATTGGTAGTTTTCCCGTCCGGGCTTGTTAGTCGATTCCATGATGGAACCTCCTATCGATTAAGGTATCGGGGCATAAAAAACCCCGGCGTTACCACGGCTCGATAGGGGCCGCCGGGGCCTTACGGCTACCCGACACCGGGGAAGTTCACAAAGCTAGAATCAGGGCATAAAAATAGCCGCTGAGGTCTCGGGTGCGGTTCTCCCGCTATCGATTATGGTGTCTTAACCATACCACAAGCGGGGAACCGCGTCAAGGGAAATATTGACAATAACGAGATCAGTGATAAAATAATCAAAAACAAGGAGGAAAAACATGGAAGGTTCAAACGGGAAAAACAATGAAGAATTGGCAAAAAGAAAAAAAATAAACCTGATAATAATCGGTGTATTTGTTGTAATAATGATTATTATGCTTCCAATAGCCGGCTCGTTGGGCAGAAAATCCGTTACAGATTTGAATAACTATGGCGCCTACTCACTTTATGCCTCCGACAATGAAAAAGACGGCTCAATAACCAACAGGGTTGAATATTATGTTTGTAACGGAGAATTTGATTTAAGCTCTTTGGCGGAATTATGCAAAAAGAAGAAAAATATATATAAAAACAGTACGACATTTGCAGGTTATTACATGGTGGTATTTAATACTAAACAACCACCGCCTAAAGGCGGTGGGTTTCTTAGCGACTGAAAGCCGCCTTGAGGCTAAAGCCTCCTAAAATGTCCTTTTGCTAAAGCAATCTAAAGTTTACGACTGAAACTCGTCCTTGGACGCATCATCTTCTATCTTAAAGTTTTTTTTGTCT
>JAIRLK010000279.1 GCA_031259515.1 Treponema sp.
CGGACATGGCCGAAAGGTCTGAATAGTCCAGGGGGTTTATCACATCCAGGGGGCCCAGGCTGTCGGCCTTGCCCCAGGTGAGTTTCCGCAAGCCCCCCTCAACCGTAAAATTACCGAAAAAAGTGCGGACATAGGCTTCGTTCAACGACAGGATTTGTGACGGGTCCTGAAAATCGGGACGGAGGTTCAGGTTGATTACCCCGTCGGCGTTAGAAGCCGACGCGGAAAAATTGAGTTCGCCTGAAAAAATATTCCCTGGCCGTATACTGCGGAACGCCTCGGCGGATTCAAATTCTTCGGCGTAAAAAATAAGTTCCGCCTGGGCTTTTCCGTTTATGGCCGCCCCGGTAATCAGGGAACCTATACCGCTTCCGTCCGCCGCCCCGCCCGATTCTTCCTCATCAAATCCAAAACCAAAACCCTCTTGAGCCTGAATGGATACGGCCGCCGCCAACAAGAGGCCAAGCGTAAGGGCGGAAAATCTGGCTTTCATCGGACCCTCCCGGTTTCAAGATAGGCGGTAGTAAACACACCATCAGGAATGGAATCATCGTACTTCAGAATATCCATATATATAGTAGTGGAGGTGCCCGCGGCCGGTGTAGCCATGGTTGTTACCATAGCGGTAAGCCTGCCCTGTATTTCCTTGATCTCTTTCATTTCCGCGATCTTAACCGGGGAATTCGTATTCTTCCGGTCATACAGCTCAATTTTATACACGATCTTCGTGTCTTTATCGATCCACTGAACCATGCGGGAGTATTGATACGAACGGTCACCAGGCCGGGACTCGATCACGTAACAGGCCTTTCCGTTATAAGGTTCTTCTCTTAGAAGAGTATGGCTGTCCAGGTCGGCGTCGCGGCTGGCGGAGGAAATGTCATCGTAGGAAAAATCAGTCCCCATGAAGCTCCCCGATCCTTCGGAGGCCGCGATACGCCGCACCTTTCCCAAGGATGGAAGGAAAATCCACCGATCCTCCGCGCCGCCGGAATTCTCCATGGTGAGGAACCGGGTTCCCGCTACGCTGGCCGGGCGTTGAAACACGATGATGGTCCGGTCCCCCTTGGGGCCTTCCTTGGAATACTGATCAATTACACGCTCGCTTGTACTTCCGTCTTTCCCGGTGATCACCATCCGTGACCGGCTTGACACGGTATCGGCGGTAATACGGTCCCGGGAAGCGCGTACAACAGCCGCTGCGTCTTGGGCAAAAACGGCGGTTCCGGCAAGTATCATCATAATTCCCATTATTACTATGACGACTCTTTTCATAACTTAACTCTCCTGTATTTCTCTTGTAATAAATTGAGGCTGAATCAAATTGAGCAGTACCGGTATCACGGTCAGGCTCACCACCGAGCTGGTTCCCATGGTCAGAGCGATGAGAAGTCCTAAATCGGCAAGCATATTAAACTGGGAAAAGAGGAGTACCGCGAAGCCTGCGCCCACGGAAGCGGCGTTGATCAGGATAGCCTTTCCGGATGTGGCGTAGGCCCTGCGCAGAAAGTCTCCCTTTCCCCCGGCGGCCCGGTATTCCCGCTTGTAGGCGTCCAGGAAGTGAATCGTATAGTCAATCCCGATGCCGACAGAAACGCTGGCGACCATGGCCGTCCCGATGTTCAACTTGATCCCCGCAAAGCCCATCACTGCGAAATTAATCAGAATAGAAATGGAAAGCGGCGCGATGCCCACCGCTCCTGCGATAAAAGACCGGTTGGAAACAGCGATGATGATGAATACCAGAACCAGGGAAACGATCACGGATATAAGTTGGGATTGAACCACCAGGGCGTTAAGGGCTGCTTCCACCATAGCGACGCCGCCGACCGTTACCCTGATTCCCGGCGGGATGTTGGCTTCAAGATACCGGTCTATTTCCCGGTAGGCGGAATCACTATCGTGCTGGCCCACCGTCCGGAGCTGGACAGTGGTCTTAATCGCCGTAGGCTCCAGGGGATCATTGGCGTACTCACTGATGTTGCCTGAAAGGAGTACCAGGTAATTTGACACCAGACGCTGAAGCTCTTCCGGAGCGGTCTTCCCATACCGGAGGGGATCTGCGGGTATTTCGTAATAGGCGGCGCCTTCGTAGTTGACCAGGCGTTTAATCTCCTTTACCAGGCTGTTGGCATCCATTCCCAGCCTCTTCCCCGCCGCCCGGTCAAAAAGGACGGCCAGTTCCTCCGCCGTATACGCCCTGGTCTTGAAATCGTCCTCTCCGGCGGGTTCTTCGTCCGCCTCTGGAACGCCGCCTGAAGCCTCCGGCGCGCTAAAGCCAAAATCTCCTAAATCCTCGCCGCCAAATCCGAATCCGAGGCCTTCCCCGCCTCCATCTTCAAAACCGAATCCGGGGTCCGCGTTATTTTCCGCGCCTCCCCTGCCGGATGGCCTGATCCCGTCGGGGCTTTCACCAATGTTGAACACCTGGTTGATCCGTTTTATGAGCCCGCTAAAACCCATCGTCTTGCCGACTTCGGGAACCTTTTCCGAAAGATAGGCGTTCAGTCCATCCATGACGCTCAGGGAATCGGGATGGAGCAGGGTTTCCGCATTATCGGCTTCAAACACCACGCTCACCACTTTGGAACCGCCGAACTTCTCCCGGATAAACACATCGGATTTATAAATATCCGTATCCGGCTTAAAGTATTCCACCATGACATTATCAATGATAACCTTGGAAAGGCCGTAAATCGAAACCGCCGTCGCCACCAGGACAGCAAAAAGGATAAACCGCTTTTTCCGCACTATCCCCATGAAGGAATCAGCGATAGTAATACTGAGGGCATCAAACTCCGGGTTCCCCTCTTCGCCGGGGAAAGTTCCCCTCTTCCGCCGCCGGGTTAGGGGTTTGGGGCCCCGGATGAGGATGAGGGCAGGGATCAGGGTTACCGCCACCCCAAAGGCGACCGCCACCCCAAAGCTGGAAAAGACGCCGAATTCCCGGATAGGCAGCACGGAAGTGAAACAATTGGAAAAGAATCCAACAAAGGTGGTCAAGGCGGCAAGGAACACGGGTTTCCCGATTTTCCTCAGAAGCTCAAAGACCAGTTCCCGGTGTTCTTCGGCGCTCAGGGTCCGCTCCCCCATATCGGTGATGTAGTGGGTGATCACATGAATTCCATAGGCGCTTCCCACCGCGATAAGAATCACCGGGAGTACCGTAGAGATGACGGAAAGTTTTACGCCAAAGAGGGGCATGGCCCCTATAGCCCAGACCACGGCAACCACCACCGTAAGGAGGGGAAGAACCACCGCGGTAAACCGGCGGAACGAGAAGAAAAGTATCCCCAGCACCACGATTACTACCAGGGGAACAAGAAATACAAGGTCCGCGTTGATAGCTTCGTTGACCGTGGCGCTGACCACGGGCATACCGGTAACGTGTACTTCCGCCATGCCGGAGAACATCTCCCGGGCTAGGTCGCGGATACGCATAAAGCTGTCGGACACCTCCCGGCTGCCCGCTTCCTCAGACGCTATATCCAGCGGTACGAGAACCTGGGTGGCGCTGAAGTCGTCGGAAACCAGCGTACGCTCGTACATATCCCAGGACAGTACCCGCCGCTTGAGTTCGGCAACCTCCCCGGGAGTTCCGGAAAAATCATCCCCCACCAGTTTTTCTACAATGATGGCGTCCGCGTCGCCGGTTATAAAATCGGTAGTAACCAGGGAATTAACATTCTCGACAATTTCAATTTCCTCAATCCGCGTTACATATTCCCTCAGCCGGGCAAGAAAATCCGCGTCAAACACGGTCCCGTATCTGCGCTCCAGGCCGACCAGAATAAACAGGGAACTTCCAAAAACATCATCGATCCGCTTGGATACCAGAAGGGCTTCGTCATTGGCAGGGACGAACCGGAGATTGTTGTTGTCAATTTCCGCCCGTGGCAGTTGAAGGGCGAAAAAAACGGTCAGTACGCCGATTACCGCGACAATAAGCCAAGGATGTTTAAAAAACGCCCGCATAGTTTTCCTCTTCTTGATTTTTTCTTTCGGAACGGACGGAAAATTCCTCCGTTCTCCGTACATCCCCCAGGGCCAGGTGGGAACGCTCTATCCCCTCCCGCGCCATTCCCCTCAGGATAATCTGAAAAATATTCCGCAGTTCATCAAAAAAGACCCGGTCAAGTTCCTGGGGATCCTTCAGGAATTTCACCGCGGTTTCCAGGCTCAGGGAAAAAAGCGATATGATGGTATGCGTAACAAGGGTAGGATTCACGTCCCGTTCAAAGGCCCCCTCATCAATCCCCGCTTTTATTATGCTCCGTATAATATTGAACAGTTCATAGGACGCGATGGAAAAACAGGATTCCTCATCGTCAATGGAAATAAAGGGACAGTCCGGGGTAAGGTATTGCTTCATATTAAAAAGAACAATCATGTCATCAGATTTTCCAAAAAAATCCACATAGCATTTCCAAAAGAGTTTTAAGGAGTCCACTGCGGGCATCCTCGGCTTATGGAGAGACCGGAAATACCCGATAAACTGAACGCCCGTCTCTATGCATATTTCCCTGAACAGAATATCCTTGCTGGGAAAGTAAATATACAGGGTAGCCTTGCTCAGTTCCGCCCGTTCCGCAATCTCCCCCATCCTGACCGCTTCCGCCCCCCGCTCCAGGATAAGATCCTTGGTACAGCGCATGATCAATGCCTTTCGTTCAGCCTTCTCCCGTTCCTTTCGTTCTATAATTCCCATGCGTCTATACTCCAACCGGTGGAAATATAATGACCGCCGGTCATTATATATTCATTCATTTTTTATTGACCTTAACTATATAAATAGACCGCCGGTTAGTCAAGGGGAAATATGCAACTCCCTGGCGTTTTCCGTGTCTTATAGGGCATGAAACAACACAGCGATGGGCGTTCCTTTCGTCCCAAGCCCTTTCAGACCCTGGGGGAAGAAATAGCCAATTCCATACTTCACGGCTTGGGGGCCTTGCTCTCGGCAGTGGGACTCGTAGCCCTGGTAATCAAAGCCGCCGGACATCCGGGCGGCAGCGGAAGGAATCCCCTGGCGCCCGCTTCCTATGTGGTGTTTACCTCCGCCATGATAATCATGTTCCTGGCAT
>JAIRLK010000289.1 GCA_031259515.1 Treponema sp.
GAACAGCGCCGCCGGGGTGGGAAACAGGAGCGGACATCGGGGTTCACCTCACTTGTATAACCATATCGAGTTTTACGGCATCCTGAGATACCGGCGTTTTAGGCATCATACTACGAGTATCTGATTAGTTTAAAATAAAGTATTAACTCCGCGTTGCGCAAGGCTCTTATCGTCGAAAAATTTGATAGTAGAGCCTATTCCAAAACCTGCGCCGGAGTTCCGAGACCCGATTGTTCTGTTCTGAACAGAATTCATTCACCTAAATCCCTATACCGTGAGATTTTGGAACAGCCTCAGTAATTTCACTATTCATTTTACCGGCGCGGCGCGTATCCCTTGTGCTTTTTCCTATACGTGCGTATAGTATTTCTATGGATCTGGGTGAAAAGATAGCCATTCTGGCCTCGGCGGCAAAGTACGACGCCTCCTGCGCATCAAGCGGCGGTACGCCGCAGGCCAAAGGCGGGGGCCGGCGGGGTTTCGGGGTGAACCTTCCCGCCGGGATATGCCATTCCTGGACTGGAGACGGCCGCTGTGTCAGTCTCCTCAAGGTACTCTACTCCAACGTCTGCCGGTATGACTGCGCCTATTGCGTCAACCGGGTTTCCTCCGATACCCCACGGGCCTCCTTCACCATGGATGAGCTGGTGTCGCTTACCCGCGAGTTTTACCGCCGCAATTATATAGAAGGACTTTTTCTTTCTTCCGGGATCTTCGCCGATCCGGACATCGTTATGGAAAAACTCATCGCCACAGCCCGGAAACTCAGGACCGAGGAAGGGTATGCCGGCTACATTCACCTGAAGATCATCCCCGGAACCGGGGAAAAGCTCATCCGCGAGGCCGGACGCTGGGCGGACCGGCTTAGCGCCAACATTGAGCTGCCCACGGACAAGAGCCTTCAAACCCTGGCGCCCCAAAAGTCGGGCAAGGTGATCCTGGGGGCCATGAAAGAAGCGGCGGAAGCCCGCGCCGAGTATGAAGAGGACCGGCGGCACATTCGTTCCACCCCGGACTTCGCTCCGGCAGGCCAGAGTACCCAACTTATCGTCGGAGCCTCCGAAGAAGACGACCGGCAGATCGTTACCCTGTCCGGTGCGCTTTACCGGAAATTCGGCCTCCGCCGGGTATACTACTCCGCCTTTATCCCGGTGGGAGGGGCCGGGCGGGGAGGTATCCCGGATCCCCGGCTTCCCGACATTCCCGGTCCGCCCCTGGTTCGGGAACACCGGCTCTACCAGGCGGATTGGCTGCTCAGGTTTTACCATTTCTCCGCCGCCGAGATACTGGAGGACAGCCCGTATCTGGACATGCATCTGGACCCCAAGACCGCCTGGGCCCTGAAGCATCCCGACCGTTTCCCGGTAGAGATAAGCCGGGCGGACTACGAGGAACTTCTGCGGGTACCGGGTATAGGCGCCAAGTCGTCCCGGCGCATCATAGAAACCCGGCGGTCCCGTTCCCTTACCTTTGACGGCCTCCGCCGTCTGGGGGTTATCCTCAAGCGGGCCCGGTACTTCATCACCGTTGCCGGCGCCGCGTTGGATTGCCTGGATAATCCCAAACGGGTCAGGCGCGTCCTTGCCGACAGCGACGGGGCGGGGCTGCAACTGCCTTTATTCGAGTTTTAGCGGGAGGCAGTATGTGATGGAAGCGGTATACGATGGCAGTCTTGCAGGGCTCTTCGCCATTCTGGACGGGGTGTGCCGGGGAGGTCCCTTGCCGGATCGGGTCAGGCTGGAAGTCAACCCATTAGGTTGTCTGGAGGATGCGTCCCCGGAAGACCCGGCGCAGAGAGACCTTTTTGAGGCGGACGAAGCCGGACGTCCGTATCCACCGGAACAGGCAGGGTCCGGGATTTCTTACCGATCCGCCAAAAGCCGGGACGCTGGCGGCGGGGCGGCGAAAGAGCTGTTCGCGGCGTCAGCAAACGCCTGCGATGATTTTATTCATGGCTGGATGAGCGAGTTCCCCATAGCCGCCGAGCTTCTCCGGTTCGCCTGGAAGGTGATAGCGGCGGCCAGGGCGGGAGGAAGCGGCAGGCCGGAAGGCATACGGTCGCCGGAAGCGCGGCTGGCCGCCGGGCGGGCGGCGGTTGACCGGGGGGATCCGGCGGTGGCGGCGACTCTGAGCGCCGCTTTCAAGGTCTGCCGGGAAATAGACCGGCTGCGGGGGCTGCTCAGGTTCGCTCCGGACAGTCAGGGGGTCTACACCGCCCGGTGCGCTCCAGACCACTTTGTGCTCCCCAGCCTGGCGGATCACTTTTTCCGGCGTTTTGGGGATACTCCCTGGGCCATCGTAGACGAGAAACGGCGGCTTGCCCTGGTCTGTTCCGTAGCCGGGGAACCCCGGCTTATCCGCGCATCGGTTCCACAAGACCCTTCCGGGGGAAAAGCCGCCCCGCTAATGCCGGATGCCTGGACGGAGTTGTGGCGGAAGTATCACCGGGCTATCAACAACGAGAGCCGGCGAAATCCCGCGTTGCAGCGGCAGTTCATGCCGGTACGGTACTGGAAGTATCTGAACGAGATTTAGATGCGGCGGGCAGTGCGCAAAAGGTATCGAAAAGATATGGCCTAAATGAGGCAGGTTTTTTATAGTGCGAAAATCCGTGTAATCCGTAGTCCCTTTTTGTTTCTCATCTTCTCACCTTGCTGGCGGTGAATGTTAAATTACTGAGCGTGGTGAGGGCGTCATTGATAATCGCAACCGAATATCCTACACTGATTCGATGTTGCGTCCGCCGCTTTTGCCCCTGCTCCTTGCCCTCCTCTTTTCCGGCTGCCCGGCCCAAACCCCGGTGTATACCGTCATGATCTCTGGCGGCGGGGAATGGCCGACTGAACGGGCTTTCCTGGGTTCTGTTCTTTCGGAAACGGAACTTGCCGCCCTGGGTATGACCCTGGTCCCCGAAGAAGCCGCAAGGCCGGAGACTGTGTTGGAAAACACCGCCATAGTCGTTGAATTTCTTTCGTTCTGGGAATCCGATCCCGTTTCAGGCAGCGCGGACGAGGGCGGGTCCGTTGTTCCCCTCGCCAGAACCTGGTATGTGCCCCAAGAGGATGCACTGGCCGGCAGACAGGACGCATCCCTTGCGGACTGCCGTGAAGGGCGGGAAACCCTTGTCCCGCTGAATGAACTGGCGCCGCCTTTCACGGCCCTGCGGGTAAACGGAATGTCTGTGGACGATCCACAGTATCCTCTGCGGCGGGTAACGGGGGTTCGGGCGCGGCCTGCGGACAGGGGCGGCGCCGAATTGCGGGGTAACGCATCTGAAAAGGCTGCGGCCCTGGAAGTCTTAATCCGTAACCGGGCGCGGTCTCTTTTGGCCGGGCCGCCGGAATTGCTCTGGATAGCCTCCGCAGGGGACCTGATGTTGGGCCGGGGTGCGGAACGCATCCTGCTGGGCGAAGGAGCCGGCGGGCTTTTCGGGGCGGCGGCGGAGCTGTTTCGTGACGCGGACCTTACCCTGGTTAACCTGGAGGGGGCGGTGAGTTCCCGTGGGACCAGGACGGAGAAGGCTTTTAACTTCCGGTTTTTCCCCGCAGTCGCGGCGCCGCTCCGGGAGGCGGGGATAGACGCCGTGCTTCTGGCGAATAACCACGCCTTTGACTGGGGAATTGAGGGCTTTCTGGATACCCTGGACCACCTGGAAAAAGCCGGCATAGGCATCCTGGGCGCGGGACGGGATGAAGACGCTGCCGGACAGCCTTTTGTTTTTCGGAAGGGAAACGCCGGGGCGCGGGTTTTCGGGCTTGCCTCGTATCCGGTAGAACGGAGCGGATGGGACGGGCGTTCGGCTGCCGCCGGGGAAAACCGTCCGGGAATGCTCCACACCAGGAGCGGCGGCGCTGCGGCGATCAAGGCCGGCCTTGCTGTAGGCGGAACATCCGGGGACCTCCAGGCGGTTCTCTTTCATGGCGGAGACGAGTGGTCTTCCCGTCCGAACCGGGCCACTCGGGAACTGTGCCGGGATCTGGTTCTGGCCGGAGCGGATCTTATCATCGGGTCTCATCCCCACATCGTACAGGGTTTTGAATGGGTGGAAGGAAAGCCGGTTTTCTGGTCCCTGGGGAATTTCGTATTTGCCGGGATGGAAAATACCGGCGGCGGGGATCAAGGGCTGGGTATCAGGCTGGGTTTTTGGGGGAAACGCCTGGTATACCTCGAACCGTTTCCCTTGAACCTAACAGGGCCCCGGACGGACATAGCCCCCCGTGAGGAACTCGCCGGGTTTTACGCCCTGTCCCGAGAATTACGTGCCGAACCTGCGGTCCGAAAACCGTAGGTTCGAGCAGGAAGTTCGTACCCGTTGTGCACTCATAAAGCCGTTATTGAACTACTCAAAACGCTCTTAGCCGGCGGATGCCCGGCGTCCGCCTTTTTTCCTGTTATAATTGATCAGGCTCCCGGCCAGCACTATCTCCTTCTCTGACGGGGTAATATCCGGGGTCTCCAGCGTAAAAGCGGATGCCCCATCCTCCCGGAGGACATACGCCTGTAGGCTGCCTCCTCCTCGTACCGCAGCGGCTATACCGGGAATAAAAACATAATCACCGTTTTTGAAGGGCGGATCGCCTTCCACATTAAAGGGAAGTATCCCCCAGTTGATGAGGTTGCTGCGGTACCGTTTGGTGGCGTATTCCCGGGCGAAATTCGCGGCGCCTCCCAGGACCCGCTGGCAACTCGCGGCTTGTTCCCGGGCGCTGCCGTCGCCAGGTTTTACCGCGTAAATGGCGGAACCGATGCGAAGGGATCCGAGATCAAACTCCCTCCTTTCGGAGAGCAGCTTGAGCTTCGCCAGGATACCGGCAATATCCGATAAGCCGGAACAGCCGTCCGCCGCTTTAACCGCTTCCTGCCGGGCAAGCTCAAGCCGGCGTACCTCCTTGGCCCGCCCAACATAGGCGGGGTCCTTTCGGGACAGCGTGAATTCCGCCAGACCCAGAGGGTTGGACCGGTAGGACGCGGTTTCCCCGGACGGGATGATTTCATCGGTGGTGGTAACCGGGTCGGTGATGAAGGAAACGATCTTAACCAGAAGATGCTCTCCCAGGTCTTCCATCTCGGGCCAGTCGGTGATGTTGGGGCCGTAGCAAAGCGGTTCCTCTGGCCGAGCCAAGCCTATACCGTTGTACACCCGGTTCCGGTAGGGGGCATCATCGTACCGGTAGGGGGGGATAACTTCCTCCGGGAAGGCTTCGGCGGAGGTAAGAATACCGCCGTTCCTGGCGGTGGCGGCTATGCTCCGGCTGTCCATAAGGGCAACCGATGCGATCTGACCGTCCATGGGCCGGGAACCCTCCCGGCTGGGGAAGTTCCTGGTGGTGTGGCGGATGGAAAGGCCCTTATTGGCGGGTACGTCCCCGGCGCCGAAACAGGGGCCGCAAAAGGCGGTGCGGACCACCGTCCCCGAGGCGATAAGGCGGCTGATACAGCCTTTGCGGGTAAGGTCCAGCAACACCGGCTGGCTTCCAGGGTACACCGAAAGGGAAAAGAAATCCCGGCCCGCGCCCGTTTCCCCCAAAATGGCGGCGGCGACCATGATATTCTCGTACGTCCCGCCGGCGCAGCCCGCGATGATCCCCTGGTCTATCCGTATCCGGCCCTCCTCATCAATTTTATCGGTGAGGGCAATCTGTACACCAGGATTTTCAATGAGGGCGGCGGCGTCTTTTTCGACCGTACGGAAGATGTCGCCGGGATTTTCGAGGAGGGCGTCTATCTCGTAGACATTGCTGGGATGGAAAGGCAGGGCGATCATAGGTTTAAGGGCGGAAAGGTCCAGCCGGATCAGCCGGTCGTAATAGGCAACCGGACCGGGGCTCAATTTCCGGTAATCGCCTTCCCGCTTATGGACACGAAAGTAATCCCGTATCACCTCGTCGGTCTCCCAAATGGAGGACCAGCAGGTGGTCTCGGTGGTCATCACGTCTATGCCGCACCGGAAATCCGCTGAAAGTCCGGAAACACCGTCTCCCAGGAATTCCAGGACCGCGTTCTTCACCAGCCCCCCCCTGAACACCGCGCCAATAAGCGCCAGGGCCGCGTCATGAGGCCCGACGCCGGGCCGGGGCTTCCCCGTAAGGTATACCCTATCACCTTAGGATAGGCGATGTCGTACGTCTGGCTCAGGAGCTGTTTCACGAGTTCGCCGCCCCCTTCCCCTACGCCCATAGCGCCCAACGCGCCGTAGCGGGTATGACTATCGCTCCCCAGGATCATCCTGCCGCAGCCCGCCTGGGTTTCCCGAATATACGAATGGATCACCCCAAGGTGGGGAGGCACATAGACGCCGCCGTATTTTTTGGCCGCCGAAAACCCAAAGGCGTGATCATCCTCGTTGATGGTTCCCCCAACGGCACAGAGAGAATTATGGCAATTCGTCAATATATACGGAAGAGGAAATGTCTCAAGACCGCTCACCCGTGCAGTCTGAATGATGTTGACAAAGGTGATGTCGTGGGACGTCAGGGCGTCAAACGTGAGTTGCAGCTTCTTCTCGTCCCCGGACGTGTTATGAGCGGAAATGATCCCGTAAGCAATGGTCCCGCGCCTAGGCGCGTCTTTATCCTGCGGCAGACGGCTGCGCAAGATCCCGGCGTTCTCCGGCTTATCCTCCAGGATTTCCCGGCTGTTAAAAACATAGACTCCCGTGTCAGATACCTGTATCATAGGGCCATTATATCACGATCCCCGAAACAAATAAAGTACCCGCATTGCCTAATAACGGGGATAACGCCCTCGTCAACCAGGGTAAAAAGGGTGTTGCGCATATTCAGCGCGCGGATCTGGTCGCCAAAGTTGTCCCGGGTAAGCGGTATCTGGGCAATGTGCAGGCCCTGCCCGGCAAAGGCGCAGCTCCACGCGCCCATCAGTTCCACCTGACCCACAGCGCACAGG
>JAIRLK010000295.1 GCA_031259515.1 Treponema sp.
CCTTCTCAAGGGGCCCACTACCAGGCTGAGCCAGAGCCTCGGCTTTGACCGGGTGGACTGGATTGGGAACTACCGCAAGGGGATAGATGTTTACTTTAACACCAATAGCTATTTCAACCACAACCGGGAGTACTGGAATACCCAGTATTCGGTAGACGCCCGGGGGTATTTCATCTTCACCGATTTCCTGGGCATGTCCTCCAGGCTCCTCTGGCGCCACTGGTTTTACAATTTCCCCGAGAAATATATTGAAGACGCGGGCGATGTGTTACGGGGCATCCTCAATGATGATATCTGGGCCGACCGGATGCTCTCGTTGAATCTGGAATTCCCCTTCAAGGTCTTTATCGCCCGGCCTTCCGACTGGTTCAACAAATCAAAAATGCGCATCTTTAATTTTGATATGTACCTTTCCCCCATGCTTGACATCGCGTTTGTCCATCTTTCGGGCAACCTGAACGATCAGCCGATCTTCAAAATGTATTATACCGGCGGCGTGGAGCTATTGGTTTTTCCTGAATTTATGCGCAGCCTTTATCTCAGGGTCAGCGCCGGCATCGATCTTGAAGCCTGGTTTAAAAACGGCAAACTGACCAACTCGGAAACTTTTATCGGCATCGGGCATTTCTTTGGAGAATAAAATAATAACGAACCGCCTGTTTTTAATTGTAATAATACTATTGCTAGCCCCGGGTATCCTGCCGGTTTCTCTGGCATCCCAGGAAGCGCTCAAGTCCACCGAGGAAGAATACTACGATTTCCTTTCCCTGCTGGATCTTGCCAAACGGCCCACCCTCGGCTACCGTACCCTTTCGGATTCGGTGTGGACCGTTTCGCCCGGCGCCCGGCACCCGTGGAGCGGACTTAATTTGGGAGGCAGCCATAACTGGTCGGATCGCGTTGCCCTGCGCGTCTATGGCCCGGAGCTGTTTATTTCTATCAATACGGCCGCGCCCTACGGTTACTATGACGGGGCCCTCTGGCAGGGCAGGGGTTTCAATACAAGCTTAACAGGCGGCGCCAGAATTGAGGCGTACGGGTTTGAGTTAACATTTAAACCGCAGCTAAGCTTTTCCCAAAATCTCGAATTCGATATAATGCCTTCGGCCTATCCCAACGAATATGGCTATTTTTGGGGTTATGGGATTGACGCCCCCCAACGTTTTGGCAACGAACCTTTCCTGGTATACGATTGGGGGGATTCAGAGCTTAGATATACCTGGAAGACCCTTACCATCGGCTTCGGAACTCAAACCATCTGGCTTGGCCCGGCTAAAATCAACCCTATCCTCCATTCCAACAACGCCCCCTCCTACCCGAAATTCGACATCGGTCTCCGCAGACAGCCTGTTACCATACCCTGGCTTAACTGGTACATCGGAGATTTTGAGGCCCGGCTTTGGATCGGCCTTTTAACCGAGTCGGATTATTTTGACACCGATGCTTCCAACGACGATACCATGTTTCACGGGTTCTCCTTTGCCTATGCCCCCTCCTTCATTCCCGGCCTGGTCCTCTCGGCAAACCGGATATGTCTGGTACCCTGGGAAAGGGGAAATCTCAAATATATATTCCCAAGCGACGATAATACCTATGAAGACCAGAAAGCATCTTTTGGTTTTTCATGGCTTTTTCCCCAGGTTGGTTTTGAAGTTTACGGTGAACTGGGCATTGACGATTATGTCCCCGGCGGGTTGCCGGGATATATCAGGCGCCCCTTTCATACAACCGTCTATACCGCCGGTTTAAGGAAATCATTCAAGATCGTGCCTCAAAAACAGATCTACGGGGAACTTGGTTTTGAATTCAACTGGATGGAAATGACCCAGGATTATCAATTTTTTTCCCCTTCTTCATTTTATTTTCATCATTTGAATACGCATGGTTATACCAACAGGGGACAATTACTTGGAAACGCCGTCAGCCCCGGTGGTAACAGTCAATTCCTTGGTTTTAAAATTTATTACCCCAGGGGGAACACCCTTTTATTTATCAGCAGAAATAACCCGGACAACAACTACCTGTATGCCAAGGCAATTAAAACCTCGGACGATGAATTAGAAAAATACTATTCTGCTTTCAAGGCGAATTTTTCGCTGGGGATAGATACGGCATACTCAGTATCGTCCGTGTTCATGGTAAAAGGAGGGCTGGTCTATCATCTCTTGATTAATCCGGGATATGAGACTGCAAGCGATTACAGCAACAGCTATCTTTACAATTTCTCGATCCGCCTGGGGCTGAGTTTAAAACTATAGGGATCGGTAAAGTCCTAGCAGCCTGTTGCGCTTCATAGAGAAACCGGGAGACACCCGGCCCCCTTTTCGGTTTTTTAGCGTTTAGGAGACCTGGTATCTCCTTAATTAAGCAAACTATCTCACCCGCCTTATCCTCCTTATCCCCCCTTCATCCCTGTGAGAGCCGGAATAATCGCTTCATTATAGAACGTTTGTGGAAATTTGTAAAAGGCAAACTGCGTTCAAGGTACTATAACCGGTTTGAGTTATTTCGGGAACAGATTGATTCGATAATCGACAGTACAATCTCAGCAAAGAAATTATAGACAGACTCATTGGCGAAAAGGTTCAGTTATTCGATGATCTTATTACCGTCAATGAAAAGAGCCTGTCAATAGTTTTGTGTAAATAAAATTCATAAGAGCGGAACCCGCCCGCCAAAAAACAATGCAAACTGGTTGAGAGCAGCACCCCAATCCTTAATCAGCATGGTCCATTTCTTTGCCGCATTGCTCAAGGCCAGATACATGATTTTGTAAATTGCCTCGTCGCTCGCCAAAATAGAACGGTTGCGGCTCACTTTCCGCAACTGGTAATTCAAAGACTCTATCGCGTTGGTCGTGTAGATCACCCGGCGGATTTCTTCCGGATATTTGAAAAACTCACAAAGATCCGGCCAGTTGCTATCCCATGATTTATAAATCAGGGGATATTTGGCCTGCCATTTCTCGCCGAACTGTTCCAGTGCCGCCCGCCCGGCCTCTTCCCCCGGAGCGCGGTATAGCGCTTTCAGATCCGCGCACACCGCTTTCAATTCTTTGTACGAAACGAACTTCACCGAATTGCGCACCCTGTGCGCCATGTATTTTTGTATGCGGGTCTCGGGGAACACCGCCCGCGCCGCATCGGGGAATCCGGTAAGCCCGTCCATGCGGGCGATGAGAATGTCCTGTGTCCCCCGGTTGCGGATCCCGTTAAGCACG
>JAIRLK010000299.1 GCA_031259515.1 Treponema sp.
CGTCTGGTGGGCGCCCAGCTTCACCGGTATATCCGGGATAAGCTCTATTGGGTACTCCATGCCCCCCGGCAGACGGGCAAAACTACCTTCCTCCAAAGCTGGATGCGGGAGATTAACGCCGGATCTGAGGGTACAGAAGCGGCGGCCTGTTATGTAACGGTAGAAAGCTGCCAGGGAGTAACCGAGCCGGAAAAGGCCATGCCCGCCATCTGTAACGCCCTGCGGCAATTCGCAGGCTGGGCCGGCCTGCCGGTCCCGGAAGCGGGAATCGCCGATCCCCACAGCATGGTACGCGGCATCCTGGGCAACTGGGCGGCGCTGGTTGCCCCTAAAGCGTTGATAGTTCTCTTTGACGAAGTTGACGTCCTCCAGGGGGAAACCTTGATTAGCTTCCTCCGCCAGCTCCGGGGCGGTTTCGCCGGACGAGGGGCAGGCGCTTTCCCGGTTTCTATCGCCCTGGTGGGGATGCGGGACCTCAAGGACTATATCACCGCCGCCAAAGGGGGCCTGCCGGTCAATCCAGGTTCGCCCTTTAACATCAAGGAAGATTCGGCGGTATTGGCGAATTTTCAAAAAGAGGACATAGCGCGGCTCTTTGCTCAACGGACGGCGGAGACGGGCCAGCGGATCACGGGGGAAGCTCTGGAATATGTGTATGAACAATCCCGAGGCCAGCCCTGGATCGTCAACTCCCTTTTTATGCGGGCTACCATGAGGGTCTTGGATGAGGAGAGTACCGAAACGGTTAGGATTGAACATATCCGGGAGGCTCGGGAACAGATGATCCTTGCCCGGGAGACCCACCTGGACGCCCTGGCCTACCGCCTGGAGGACTCCGGGATCCGGTCCGTCATGGAAGCCCTGGTAACCGGTGAGCCGAATCCCCGGCTGGCCGAAAGCGAGGCCTTCCGGCTCTGTTTGGACTTGGGGCTTGTAGCAATTGAGGGGGGGACTCCCGTAGTGGCCAATCCCCTCTACCGGGAAACATTGGCCCGGCAGATGACCTACAGCGCCCAACTAGCCATTCCCCCGCCGGAGTGGAAGTGGGAACGGGAAGATGGGACTTTGGACATGGACGCCTTGCTGCGGGAGTTTCAGTGTTTCTGGCGGACCAATTCGGAAGCCTGGGAGGGGATGGTGAACTATACGGAAGCCTTTCCCCACCTGTTGTTGCAGGCGTTTCTCCAGCGGGTAACCAACGGGGAAGGGCGCATAGAGCGGGAGTATGCGGCGGGCCGTGGACGGATGGACCTGGCGGTGGAATACCGAGGGGAGTGGGACATCCTGGAGATCAAGTTGTTGCGGGGAGGGAAAAGCCGGGAAGCGGTGATAGCGGAGGGGAAACGGCAGATAGTGAGGTATCGGGATAGTTTTGCCCTTTCCCCCTGGGGACCGGGAGGGGGGAAACCCGCCGCCTGCTACCTGGTCATCTTTGACCGGAGGCCGGACAAGGGCGGGTGGGAGGAACGGCTTTTTTGGAGCCGGGAAGGGGACGTGACGGTGCTGGGCTGCTGAAAGCGGAGAGGGGCCCGCGTCCAAAGCCGACGCAGTACCCCGCAGTCTCCCGTGTCATCCCTTGGGGAACGGGCTGGGGGCGGCCGCTACCCCGATTCTTTTCTCAACAAATACCGTTACACAGAAGGAAAAGGCTCCCACAGCGCAGCCAAATACGATAGCCAGAATCCCGAAAGGTTCTCTGGCAAGCTGCCAAACAATGGCGGCGACAGAGCCGCAGATAATGGAAACCAGTCCCGAATGTTTGGTGGCGTCCTTCCAGATAAGCCCCAGGCCGTAGGCGGCAAAAGGCCCCGATGACCGGAGGGCAAAGGCAAAGAGGTTAAGGGTTACCAAGTTGATCCTGAACAGGGCGACAAACAAACTCACCACGCCGATAACCACATTCGACGCCCGGGTGATGAAGATCAGTTTTTGGTCATCCACTTTAGGATCGATATACTGCTGGTAAATGTCTTTTACAAACATGGTAGAGGCGCAGAGCAGATTCGAGTCCGCGCTGGACATGGTAGCGGAAATAATTGAAGCCGCCACAAGCCCGACAATGACCTGAGGGGCGTAGTTCGTGGTAGCCCACATAAGCGCGCTGGTTCCCTTCCCGTCATCAAGGCCGGGGTTCAGCGCCAAGGCCACAAGCCCTATCACCGCGGGGATAAAGGCCAGAAGTCCCATAAAAATCGCCGAAAGCCAGGCGGCGTCCCGGGCGGCTTTTTCATCCTTGGCGGAATAGAAACGGCTGATCATCTCGGGGCCCGAAAGGAAGGTACAGAAGTAATTGATTATCAGGCTGATGATGGTAACCGCCCCGACCCCGGTAAAACTAATGGTTTTCGCGGGGAGTTTTTCCGCCAGCGCCTCAAAGCCACCTGCGCCCCGCACCACAAAGAACATGGTGATAAGAAGGCCGAAGAAAATAATAAACCACTGGATAAAATCACTGATCGCGTCGGCCATAAGACCGCCCAATACGGTGTAGCAGAGGATCATAACGCCGCTGATCAGGATGGCTACATTCAGGGGAATGCCTACCAGGGCAGCGACCACGGTTCCCGACGCGAGGATCTGGGAAGCGGTAAGGCAGAACAGGGATACGATATTCAATACCGCCGTTGAGGTTCCCGCGACATGGCCGAAGCGGGTACGAATAACTTCCGGAATCGTGTGGGCAAGGGTCCGGCGGATCTTCGGCGCGAAATAGGCCAGCGGGATAACGCCGATGGAAGCGGCCAGAACATACCATCCCGCGGAAAGCCCCCATCCGGCAAAAGCCCGTGAAGCCACGCCGGTGGTGCTGCCGCCGCCCACATTGTTCGCCGCAAGGCTGGCGGCCACAAAAAAGACCCCCAGCCTCCGCCCCGCCAAAAGAAAATCCGTACTGGTTTTAATGAAAAACCGTTTGCACAGATACCCTATCAAGAGCAAACCTGCCAGATAGGCCAGCACAATAATGAGCGGTATAAGCTGGATACTCATAAATTCCTCCTTAACGTTGCCATAGTGCGCCAATTATACTCTTTATAGGAGGCTGGCTGTCAATCCGCCGCGTTGCCTCAACAGCAATTTTACATTTAGAAACACATTTTTATGAATCTGAAAAATTTGAACGCATGTGCAACAC
>JAIRLK010000322.1 GCA_031259515.1 Treponema sp.
GCGAATACGCGGACGCTGTTCAGAATACCCTGGAACAGGGCCGCCAGGGAGATGAAGGCCAGGAAAGGGAACATCATCCGGGTAAGCAGGACGGTCTCGTCCAGTTCCTCCATGCCAAAAAACGGCACAACGAGGGGAGCGGTCAGGATGCCCAAGGCCGCCGCCAACGACACGAAGAAGCTCAGGAAGGTGAAGATACAGGAGAGGAATTCCCTGATTGCGGCGCGATCATCCTCTAACAGGTATTCCTTAAAGGTGGGGATAAAGGCCGCCGCGATAGACCCTTCGGCAAAGAGGCGGCGGAACAGGTTGGGGAGCATGAAGGCCACGGAAAAGGCGTCTGACAGGGCGCTGGTCCCCAAAAGGCCCGCCTTGGCCATCTCCCGGACCAGGCCTAGGATCCGGGAACCCAGGGTAAGCAGGGACAGGGTGGAACCGCGGCGCGCCAAAGACCGGAGAGATCCTTCCCCTTCCGGAGAGGCCGGAGCAGCCATCATGGGCGGAAGGCCGCCAGAGCTGTCATATTCTGAGGCCGGTTGGTGATGATTCCCCCGCAACCCAATCCGAGCAGCCGTTCCGCCTGGACGGGATCGTCCACCGTCCAGGGAACCAGGGGCCGCCCCTCAATACCGGCGATTCGGAACCGGGCAAAAGCCGTTGCCTGGGCGTGTTCGGGCTTGGCGTAATCGCAGCCGGCGATAAAGCGTCCGGCGCCCCGGCGCAGCGCCCAGGGTACTTCCGGGTCCACACTGTAGATCACTGCGGTAGGAATGTGGGGGGCGGCCCGCTTGAAGGCCCTCAGACAAATGGGATTAAAGGAGGACACGGTAACCGACTCTTCGATTGCCCTTCCCATGGCCTTGAGCAGTTTTGCGGCGGCGGCGGGAAGGGGATCGTCTTTGGTTTTTCGGGATTTAAGTTCTATATCAACGTAGAGGTCCGGGCAGAATTCCTCCAGAACCTCCGCCAACAGGGGAGGGCGCTCCCCGCCAAAGCCAGCCCCGAAGAAGGACCCCACGTCCAGGGTCCGTATTTCCGTCAGGCTCATTTCCTCTATCCGCCTGCCGCCCCCGTTGACCCCTGCCGGGGCTGTCCGTACAAAGGTATCGTCGTGGGCTACCACGAGTTCCCCGGTACGAGAGACGTGAATATCCAGCTCTATGCCCGGCGCTCCCACTTCCCTGGCCTTGCGGAAAGACGCCAGGGTATTTTCCGGCGCTAGGGAGGAACAGCCCCGGTGGGCAAAGAGGAGGGGCCGCTTCCGGCCTGGAAGGAGGGGAAGGCGGCTCACGGGACAGTATCCTTCGCGGCCATCTTCGCTTTCAGGGCTTCCAGGGCGGCGTCGACTTCAACGGCCTTGAACGCGCCGCCGTTCTGAATTTCGTCTCCGGGATTTTTCCCCAGGGTGATGAGGAGTTCCTGTTCCAGAAGGTCCGGGTCCACCGTCCGTTCCCGCGCCGACAAGGCCGGCAGCTCCTTTCGCAGCTTTTCGATATTGGCCCGAAGCTCCGCGATTTCCGCCGCCAGCGCTTCAGCTTTGGCTCTGATTCGCCCGGCTTCCTTTTCCGCCTCCACCGCCAGTTCCGCCGCGTTCCGGCTCCGGGCAAGTTCCACCCGTTTTTCCCACTTGTCCAGGTCCGCTAAAAGCTCATCCCGGTTTTTTTCCGTCAGTTTCAGGGCGGCGGTATGGTGAAAGATGTACTCTTTCGCGGCGGCGGCGGAACCCTGCGGAGGGGGACCCTCATAAAGATATTCCATAATTTCTCCGATTATAAAAAGTAAGGTCCGAAACCCGGCGTTAGGTTTTTGGAGGTTTTTATACTCTACTTATGAAGATAAATATTTGCAAGGGTTTTTTCAGTATAATAACGCTTTTCTTCCTGGCGGTTTTTCCCCTTTCCGCCCAAAGCGGTGCCATGTCCCCGGGCGCGCCCGGCTCGGTTCGGCTTACCCTGGGGAATACCGGCCCTTACACCCTGACGGAACTGTCCGATTGGTCCCGGTATGAAAACGGCAAGTACATAGGCCATGTTTACCGGGAAGTCCGGGCTTCCATCATACCCCAAAAGGCCGATGCCGGTTCCTTCCTGGAATATCTGGGGAACTTCTTTGTTCTGGAAGAAACCCTCCGGGATATGCGGCAGAGCGCCCGGGGACTTGATGCGGTGATCCCCGTGAATTTCCGGGTTGGACCTGACGGCGGCCTTACCATTATTGACGACAAGGGCTTCCCGTCTCTCCGGGGCTTCCCCTCCTATCCTGCCGAGGCGGTGCGTCCCGGCGCTAAGTGGACCGCCAAAGGGAGCCGCGCCGTGGATCCCCTGAACCAGGGCCGACCCGTGATTGTGCCCCTCATCGCCGAATACGAATACCGGGGAACAGAACTCTACCAGGACATCCCGGTCCACCGCATCCATGCCCGGTACGCTTCCCGGTATCAGGCCGGCCCTTCCCGGAGTACCTTCGGCGCCCGGACCAGCCGGACGCAGGCGGAGGGTGATGGTGATTTCCAGACCCTCCAAGGTAGTCATACGGTAGATATCCTTCTCCGGGTTTCCGACGGTCTCCCTGTGCTTATCCGGGACACCCTGGACGAGACTTTTACCTGGCCAGGGGGCGATACCCTCCGTTTTCGGGGTTTTACCCTGACCTTTGGCCAGGGCATAGTCCCCCTGGACAGGGAAGCCTCAATAACGATCCTCGCCGATACCCTGCATATCGATCCCCCGGCGGAGACGGAAGGAGGGAGCCCCGCCAAGCCGGAATGGTCCCTCCCGGTTCCGGGAGAAGACCCCGGCCTGGACATTACCCCGGTTCCGGAAGGCATACGCCTTACCCTGCGGGACCTCCGTTTCGCGTCGGATTCGGCGGACCTTCTGCCCGGCGAAAAGACGCGCTTGGACGCCATAGCCCAAGCCCTTCAGGGCTTTCCGGGCAGGTCCTTTTTGGTGGAAGGCCATACCGCTTCCATAGGCCGGCCTCAAAGCGAAATGCAGCTTTCCGTGGAACGGGCCCAGAGCATCGTCGCGGAACTCACCTCCCGGGGCATCCCTGCGGACCGGTTCATCTATAAAGGTTCCGGGGGAACTAAACCGGTGGGGGATAACTCCGGGGAAGAAGGCCGCCGTCTGAACCGGCGTGTGGAGATTACTATACTGGAATGACGATGCCCACCGCCGGCGTTCAAAGGGCGAAATCGGAGTTCCGAACTCCCCAATCCATGCACTGAATCGTTACAAATCGTCTATATTCCGGGGAATAGCCTCAAGAAAGGCTTTGAGTTTTTCCCGTGAATCAAAAGCCCCCTGAAAGAGCGAAGGTCCGCCGCCGCCCCGGCCGTTTGCGGCTTCCAGGCGGCCCTTGAGCAGAGGCCGCAGGTCGGTTCCCTTAGCCGAACAGAAGGCCGCGAATTTGCCCTCCTTTTCAGAACCCAGGATAAGGATGGCGGGGGACAATTTTTGAGCCGCCCGGCCTATCCGCAGCGTCTCCTCCATGCCCACGCCGGGCAGGAGGAAAACGTATACCCGCCCCGGCTCGTTTTTTCCGGCTAAAACCCCGGCTTCCCGGAGTAAGGCTTCCGCCCTGGTATGAGCGGCGGCCTCCTTCAACTCCTTGACCTCTTTTTCAAGCTGATTGGCGCGGTCAACCAGGGCTAGGACCCCGCTGCCGATCCCGGATACCGGCATCTTGAGCGCCCGGGAGATACGGTCCCCGTTCTGTCTGAGGAGCCGGTAATCGCGGAGCGCCCGGCGGCCCGCGGCAAAGATGATACGGGTCATACCCTTGTACTTTTCAGCCTCCAATATCTTGAGGATACCGATGGGGCCGGTGGATGTAAGGTGGGTCCCGCAGCAGGGAGAAAAGTCCTTGCCCTGAATCTCAACCACCCGGATTACGTCTTCCCCCGTGGGCGGCGTCTTGCGGAGGGGAAAATCCCTGACATTTTCCGGCGGGCAGAGGTGGATGATCACCGGAACGTCCGCCTCAATGACATCCGCCGCCGCCTCTTCCACCGCGATAAGGGCGTCGGGCGTTAGTTCCGGGGCATCCACGTCTATCGTGCAGATATCCTCGCCCAAACGCATAGACACTGTGGGCTTCCCCGTAAGCCTGAGTATGGTTCCGGAGAGGAGGTGCTGGGCCGTGTGATGGACCGTAAAATCCCGGCGGCGCGGCGCATCCAAAAGGAGTTCCGCCGGACCCGGGGACAGACGGGCCGCGTCTTCGGCAGAAACGAGGTGAAGTATCTCATCCCCCTCCTCCTGTACGTCCAGAAGCGGGACTCCGTTGATGGTTCCCCGGTCCGCGCCCTGGCCGCCGCCTTCGGGATAGAAGATAGTGGTATCAAGAATGACGGCCATAGCGGCGCCGGCCTCCCTGATTGACAGGATCCTGGCGGCAAAAGGCGCGGCAACAGAGTAATCGTAATAGGCGGCGCTGGGTTTCATGCAAACACCTCCTGGGCAAAGGGCATGGCTTCCATCGCTCCCTTACGGGAAACGGCAATAGACGCGGCTTTACAGGCGACATTCAGGGCTTCGGCAACCGGGAGGCCTCTATACCGGGCGGCCAGGAAATAGCCGGTAAACGTATCCCCCGCGCCGGTAGTATCAACAACCGGCATATCGACAATTTCGCCCTTCTCCCGGACTTCCCCGCATCCGTAGTAGGCCCCGTCCTTCCCGGCGGTAAGGAGGATCTCCGCCTTGGGGAACCTGCCGGTCAGTTTATCAAGGACTTTGGACAGGGGGCTTGTTAGCTCCAGACTGGCCGGGAGTTTGTGGGGCTTTGCCCCTGGAAAAGTCCCACAGGCTCCTCCTAGAGCCGCCCCTTCGATCTCGTTGACAAACAGGATATCCGCCAGTTCCAGGGGAAGGGCTTCGATCTTTTCATCATAGGGCGAAGGGTTAAGGCAAATTTTCAGGCCCTGTTTTTTCGCGGTTTCCATGATTTGCCGGGCATGGACTATTTCGTTCTGCAGCACGATAAGATCTCCCGTAGTAAACTCCGCCAGAACCCGGTCTATCTCATCACGGGTGATAGCGGCGTTACCGCCGCCGAAAAGCACGATGGAATTCTGACTGTTTTTATCAAGTTGAATGATGGCCTGGCCGGTTTCGCCTTCATACATAAAAACATGGCGGGTATTGACCCCGTAGGATTCAAGAAGGCTCAGGAGAAACCGTCCGTCCTGGCCTATCTTCCCCGCCATATACACCGGCATCCCCGCTTTTGCCAGGGCTGCGGCCTGGTTAGCCCCCTTACCCCCGGCGCTCTTCATCAGGGAACCGCTGCTGATGGTTTCTCCCGGACGGACTATATGATCCACCCCAAAGGTCAGGTCAATATTCAGAGAACCGAATACCAGAATTTTCATGTCGTACATCATCCTTGTATACTATACCATCCGGCCTATGGCGGACCAGAGGCGGACCAAAGCGGAAGAAAGGGTATTTTTTCCGACTATGTTGATTTATCGATATGAGTAAGTTAAATTTGCAATATGTCGGAATCCTCTCCTGTTTTCGAGAGGGGTGATATGGTCGGGCTTGCGCTGAAAGACCAGGAGGAACGCCTGGTTGAAGAAATTGAGTCTTACCTTGAAACGATGCATCCGGAAGAAAACGCCCTGATACAGAAACGTTTTATGGCTCTAAAGTCTTTGGGAGACGCCATCTCTCTGTTTCCCGCAGTACGGGAAGTTCAGACCCTGCGGGGCGCGGTACGGGACGAAGGAATGTTGCTGGAGTCCCTTTGCGAATTCGCTCCTTCTTCCCGGCTGTTGCACACTCCTACCCGTATCGTCGCCACCCGGAGCTTTCTTGTCGCCAAGTGCCATGCCTTCTCCCTTATTTCCTTTTTGGTAGAGGACAGGAAGGATCTGTCTTCCCAGGTCCGGGAGGTTGTTTTTTCCGTTATTTGTACCCTTATGGCCGAGGAAGTCTATTTTTCCTGTCTGAGGGACCCTGTTTTCTCTCTGAACATTAAGCGTCGGGTGGCGGACGATCTTATCGCCCTGTGGGAAAGCGGCGCCGATCCCCGGTCGGTTCAGCATCTGCCCGCGTTGGAGGCCCTCTGGACCGCCCGGGACAACGCTCCCCCCAGTTTTGGCACCATGGATGGTTCCAGCGAACTCGTGAGGGTTTCCCTTGATTTAGGCAAGGATTGGCAGGAATTCCTGGTTAAACACATTGATGATGATGAAACCCGCTGGGCCCTGGAAGAATTTCTGTTTGGGCTGTCTTACGAGGAAATCCTGGAGGTCCGTTCCCGGTTGAGCCGCTTTGGCATTACGGCGGTGGGACATGACGAGGTCCGGTCATTTTTGGGGAGCTGCCCGGCGTATACCATAGTCCGCAATTCCGATCCCCGTGCGGTCTACGATTTTTATATAGACCGCCGGGACGCGGCGGCGTTCAGGCGGCGCATGTCGGCGCCAGGTCCCCGGACAGCCCTGGAAGAGATGTACCTGAAATTCCGTATCGCCCAGGAGTAGTTAGGCGGCGGCTACCGCCTAACGCGAAGCCTCCTCAGAGGGGAGGCCTCGCGGAGTTGTCTCTGGCTTTGTTGCCGGGGGAGGCGATCTCTCCTACTTTGTTTCTCCTCCCCATTTCCAGTCAACGTTTCCTCCGCCTGTCTCCTCTCCCCATTTCCAGTCAACATCTCCACCGCCTGTCTTCGTGTTGATCTTGACGGGGACGCTCACCTTTCCATCTTTGAATAACACTACATATACATCGTAATCGCTGTTCGCCGTATCAAGCGTTATTTGTTTCTGGTAATCCCCAACCACAAGAGGAGAACCTGGGATACTATGGGTATAAGCGGAATAGGCGGGCGGAGGACTGCCGGCATTTACTACCGCGTAATACACTTCCGCAGTTCCGTCATACTCTGCGGTGGTAAACGCTATCACCGGCGTGCTTGAATTTGAGGGTCCCTTAAACACTCCGTCCTTGATTACCAACGTGTTATGCGCCGGAATTCCCGCCGTTATCTCAAAGCGTACCGCTCCGTTCCCGTTGACCGTCCCATCCCAAGGGCGCTTGCCGTTAAAGTCCGTATTCCCGTTCTGGTCCTCGTCGTTTACCCCGTTACGGATGATCCACACCGGGCCTCCGGCGCTCAGGTCAAATGCCGATTTATCTTCGTCACGAATCGCTGCCCAGTTCGCCGGGTCAGTCAGGTTAAAAGGTACATACTCCAGCTTAAAGGCGACTGAACCGGAAGTCCCTATCCGGGTTATCCCTGATGTATAACTCCCTATAGACCCCAGGGTTATGACATTCCCGGTTTCGGCAGCAGGGGTGATTAGCACAGAGCCGGTACGATCGGTCCCCTGGACTATGGTGTGTTTGTTTTTGACCTTCAAGGTGTTTCCGCCGCCATTGGCGGCTATCACTTTCTGCGCCTGTATTAAATCTACTAACCCGTCGTTCCCGGAGCCTCCCTGTTTCACCGTCCAGGTAACCCCCCAGTCAATGGGGAGCAAAGACGCCGGTCCAGGCTTGCCATCGGCGATCTTCGGCGCGGCGGTCTGGGAGGACGCGGTAAATTCGGTGTCTACTACGATGGGCCACATGGTTACCTTTACTGTCCCATACCCGTTTATCGTCTCCTCCTGTAAGCCCGCAGCTAAAAGGGTAGGCGGATTAGCCTCTTTATAGTCATACTTTCCGTCCTTATCCTCCGCTTCCCTGGCATAGTCCCGTTCCCAATGTCCCATCAAAAGCAAAAAATAGTAGGTTTTGTTAAGCACAAGGGAATTAACAATAAGCATCGCATCCTGTTCGCTGTCTTTTTGCCGGCGTACCTCGTCAAAGGCGGCAATCCTCCCGGTCTCCTTATCCACGATGATAAGCTGAACGGTGTTACGGATGCCTTCCGCTTTTATCCGCGCCGCGTCCGGTCCTGCAACAGAACGGGCTCCGCTATCTTCCCCTACCAGTACATCAACCGTAAAAGAGGCGGGAACTGGCGTTCTCTGCTTGGGAGGATCCACTGTTATGGGGTTAAAGCATCCGGCGAGTACTATCGCCAGGGCTCCGGAAGTGAAAACGCGGGTCAGTTTTAGATTTTTCATAGACTTCTCCTTAAAGTTGTTTCATCTTAAAGCTGTTTCATATCAAGGATTAAAAGGAACATCCGGAAAGGACCGGGATTGTTCTTTGTCAAGACATGCATAATAAGGAAGGGAAAAAGACAGGCCGGGCGGACTGGAGGGACCGTGTGTTTTTAACCAACCGGACACTGCCGCGCTCCTGGGTTTGGCTGTCCCTCAAGTCAAGCGAAATATATTCGATGTTCATTCATACTCCCCTACAGATAGAAAGCTCTCAAAATACGCTCTCTACAATGTCGGGTCTGTGGAAAGTTCATTAATTTGGAGGATTTATCGCTCACGACCATCAGCAGCATAGACCTAGAAAAAACTAAGTATCTCCGGGGTTAAACACGAAAAATCCACAAAGCTCCACAAACTCCGCCCGGAAAACGTATCTCTGTGTTCGATGCGCTCACGGCCCTGAAACCGCCGCACCCTCCACAGTTATTTTAATATGATACTCAAAGAAGCAGCCAAAATCAAGGAAATAATCAAAAATTTTATTAAAAAAAGCGGGAATCGTTGCGGTGGACTGGGAGGTTGCATGATCCGGAGGAAGCCATTCCCGTAAAACCGGGGAATCACCGGGGAGTTCCAGTGGAAAGGCGGGACTGGTTTTTGATAACTGAGCTTACTGTACCGGTGGTTTGGGGGAGGGGAGGGGCCGGATTCCAAGTTTCCCGTATATTCAAAAAGTGTACCGGACTTTCACCGCTGGAATACCGCCGTACCTTCAGCCGGATAGCCGCCGTTCAGCTTCCCCCATAAGTCCGGCGCTATAGGCGTAAACCGCTATTTGGGTCCGGTTTTTCAGGCCGGTCTTTTCAAGG
>JAIRLK010000370.1 GCA_031259515.1 Treponema sp.
CCCTTGGAGGGCCCGGAGCCCCGCCTCCCGGACCCCGGCCCCGGTATGGGCTCCGATGAGCCGGTAGAGGTCCAGCAGGCCCTGGCAGCGGCTGCTTTCGGCCAGTTCTTCCTGGAGGAAAAAAAGGGTCAAGGGCTGCCCCGAGGAGCTTTCGAAAAAGGAGCCGCCCTGGAGGAACCAGGCGATAAAGAAGTTTTCCCGGATGCCCTGGGCGGCGGCGAGGGCCTCCTGGGGATCCCCGGCGGAATCCAGGATCCCCTGCAAGTCCCGCAAGGCGGCATAACATTCCGCCGCCTCCTCCGGGGAGAGGAGGCAGAACCGGGCCGGCAGCCTTGCCTGGCCGCTGTCTCCGGTATTTCCGGCAGCGTGGAAAAGCCCCTCCATCTCCAGGGCGAGGCGGGCCTTGAGGAGGGCCAGTTGGGCCTGTTCATGGTCCCGGGTGAGGTAAAATTCGACCCCCTGTTGGGCAAAGGCGCCGGTCTCCTCCGCTTTCCGGCCCGGTATCGAAAAATACCACCCTTCGGTGGAAGGGGCGGTCAGGAGGGCCATAGCCTGGATTCGGTTCTCCAGGGCGGTTTCCGCCTGGGTTTTGGCGGTCTGAAGCAGGTTTCGGATAAGCCGGTCATAGATATTCCGAATCTCCCCCTGTTCCGCTGGAGGGGCCTGGGCGCTCTTTTCCGCCTGTTCCGTATGCAGGCTTTTGAGCAATTCATACAGGGGATCCTCTTCACCGATACCGAATTCTTCAATAGAGAGGGGGAGGGGGTCTCTTTCCCCAAAGGTCTTTATATTTGAAGCGGCCTCGGCCAGGGCTGACAGGGACGGTCCGATTCCCTCGCCGCCCAAGACGAGCCCTTTGAGTATATTCCCCGCCCTTTCGATTTCCTGGGCAAAACCCAGGGCCTGGGCCTCTTCGAGGTAGCGGATATAGACCGCGTCATTGCCCCCGACTCGGAGGAGCCGGTATTCTTCCAGGAGTTCCCGGTATTTTGCCGCCAGATCATCCAAAATAAAGTCATTCCGGCCCACCGCATAGGCGGACATGAGGATCGAATAGGACCGGTTCATCTCCTCCAGCTTATTTTCCGATTCCCGGAGTAATGCCGCCGCTTCGTAGAGGGCCTTTTGGGCTTCGGCTACCCCGGCTCCGGCGGCATTGAGCCGGTCTATTTCCGCTTCATACCGGATCAGGGCGGCGTCATAGCGCGCCTTGGCCTCCTCCCAGGCCGTGAGCCCTTCGCCGTCGGTCATACGGCCGGCGGTCAATTCCTCCGCATAGGAAAGGACCTCCCGGGCGATGCTTACCCGTTTTTCCCAGTAACCGGCCACCGCCTTTGCCCGGATGAGTTCTATCTGATACTCATCCAGGTTAAAGTCCTCGCTTACCGCTCCTGGGGCCATAATATCAGCCAGAGCGCCGGTACCCATGACCAGGTTAAAATCCTTTATCAGGGCATCCCTGGCCTCATGGGCCTTAGCCATATAGGTATCGTAGATTGCGGTCCAATTCTGCAATTCCATGGCTATGGCGGCGGTATTCTGTCGGGTGGCGAGGGAACGCCAGAAGTCGATGTTTTCCCGGGCGCCGGCGGCTACGGAAGCGCAGGTGATATAGGAGTCCACCCAGGCCTTGGCCCGGCCTGCGCCGGCTTCCATCCTGATAAGGAGGTCCTCCTCGAATTCCGCCCGGGCTTTGGAAATGGCGGATTCGAGGTTTTCCGACGCCTGCCGGAAAAGGGCCGCGCCTGATTCAAAGAGGGCCTTGGCGTTGGCTTCCCATTGCTGCCGCTCCTGTTCAAGGCGGTTGAAGGCGCTGCTCCAGGTTTCTTCCCCCTGGAGGTAATGCTGTCCCGCCTCCTGCTCCCACTCGATGCGCCGGATAAAGAAGCGTTCCTCCGCTTCTTCCCAGGCCTTGAGCCCCCGTTCAAACTGTTCCCGGTAGGCGTCGAGCCATTCGCTTCCCGCCAGGGCCAGATCGCCGGCCCCGGCCTCCGCCGCCTCTATCCGGGCCTGAAGCTCCGCGATTCCCCGGGAGCAGAAGCTGTCCGCCTCTCCGATCAGCTGGCCGGCGATCATTGCGGCGGCTTCGGATTCGCTTTTTTTCCGTAAACTCCAGATATCCCCGGTCCGCCGGGCGGTCAAGAGGCGTTCTTCCCGGGCGATAAGGGCCTCAAATTCCCTCCTCTTGGCGGAGACCGCATTCTGGGCGGAGTCTTTCAAGCGGGCGGTAAAGGCTTCCCGCCTTTCCTCGGGGATATATGCGAGAAGTTCCGGGAACAGCGCGGCCAGGCCTGCCTCATAGCGGCTGGTTTCGGCATCTACGATTTCCCCGGCATAGGTGAGCCACTGTTTCTGTTCCGATTCCAGGTCCCGGCCCTCCTCACCGGGGCGGATCAACAGGGGATCGCCGCTTTCCCCGTCATAGAGGATGTTCCCGTTTTCATCCAGATGGTAGATCAAGGGCAGATTGGCGCTGCGGATCTGCCTGGCCGCATTTTCCCCGGAGGCCCCCGCTTCGGAGCCGAAAAAGCGCCTTAAAAGCCATTGGGCAAACCGCGCTTCCAGTTCCGCCTCGCTCCAGGCATCGATTTCTTCCCCGGCTTCCGCAGGGGGGGCGCTGCCGCCGTAGAGTTCCACGGCAAGGGATTCCCAGGCGTTTTTTGCCATACGGATGCCCTGCCGGGCTTGGGCGATCCACTGTTCCGGGGCGGTCTCCCGATCCGCCCGCCGGAAGTGATACTCATAGACCCCGGAATTGAATCCCAGGGCGTCGGGTTTTGTCTGTCCCGAAAGGCTGCCGCAGACCGCGGCGAGGATCATCCCCAGGATGATCCGTTTTGAAGAGAGAAAAAAATTGATTGTCATGTTTGGGCCTCATGTTGAGAGCCTCTATTCCGCTCAAGCGGAGTTCCTTTCCCTGGCCGTTATATTCCCCTTATATATATGGGTTTCTCCTGGAGAATGCTTCAATGAAAATGAAAAAAAATTCAAAAAATCTATAAAAAAATGAAATTTGTAATGAATTTGGCTCCCGACACGATTAAACCTGCGGATTTGGAAGTCGGGACGGATTACCGGCCTTTATCCGGGGGGTGAGACGGGCGGAGGAGGGAACCGGGACCCGGCGGGATTAGCCCTTGCCGAAGGGGCAGACCGGATAGCGGCATTCCTTGCAGGCGAGGCAGAGCCCTCCGTTTCCCAGAACCGTAAAGTCCTGTTTGGTTAAGCGGATTCCCGCGGCAATCCGGGGCAGCATGAGGTCGAAGATCGTGGCCTGGACATACATGACGCAGCCGGGAAGGCCCAGGACGGGGAGGCCGTCATCGTAGTACCCCAGCAGAAACATGGCGCCGGGAAAGATCGGGGCGCCGTAGGTAACGATCTTCGCGCCGCTCTGTTTGACGGCCCCCGGGGTATTGTCGTCGGGGTCCACGCTCATGCCGCCGGTGCAGAGGATCAGGTCCGGTTTTTCCCGGCGGGCTTCGTTGATGGCGCCGGTTACGGCCTCCGTGCCGTCCCCCACGATGATATGCCGGATCACCTCAATCCCGTAGGCGGCGAGTTTTTTGATGATCACCGGGGTAAAGGTATCTTCGATCAGGCCCCCGGCCAGCTCGCTTCCGGTGGTTACCACCGCGGCGGTCTTGAGGGTGTAGGGGAAGAGAGCGAAAATCGGCGCGGAGCCGGCGGCGGCCTCAGCCCTGATCAGGGTCTCCTCGGGCACCACCAGGGGGATCACCTTCATGGCCGCCAGTTTATCCCCGGCTTTTACCGGAGAGCGGGAATGACGGGCCGCAATGACAATATCGGGAAGCTCGTTTATCCGGTTAAGCCGGTCCACATCAAGGCAAAAAACCCCTTCCCGCTCCGCAAAGACTTCGATTTTTCCCTCCACCGCCTCACTGCGGCGGATATGGGCATTTTGGCACAGGGCGGCCAAACGGAGGGCGGCCTCGTCCTCATGGAGCATCCCGGCCTGCTTTTCCCACACAAAGATATGCTCCTTGCCCATGGAAAGGAGCATGGGGATATCCTCTTGCCGCAGGATATGGCCCTTGCGGAACTGAGGACCCTTCATTTTACCCGATACGATACGGGTCAGATCATGGCAAAGCACCTGTCCGACCGCGTCCTCTACCCGCAGCTTCTTCATAAAGACTTCCCTGGTACCATAAGATCCCCTCATTTAAGCGATCAAGATCCGACCGCTCCCAATCTCCCCCTCAGAACCGGACAAATTCAAAATGGCTGTCTGAAAACACGGCTTTTCAGACAGCCCCAAGGGAGGTACTCCTATTTTTAAATCCGCTTTATAGAGATGGGAATGCCGAAAAACGAGAATTCCGATCATCTATATGAAACATACCACGCTGAATTATATACCCATACAAATTGTTTGTCAATACAATACGAGAAAAATTATTAACCCCCCCGGCCTTTCTCCATATAAGGGATTAAGGACCCGGAGAGGTTTTTATATGTCCCGGCCTTCTCGTTGTTTACTTTCCCGGCAGCAGTTTTGGAAGCGCCAGTAAAGCCCCGCATAACAAGACGAGGCAGAGGGGCAGGGTAATACCTACACTGATACCGAAGCCCAGGGGTGCGGTCAGTCCCGCGACAATATAGCCGATAAAGCATACCGATGCGGTGGTGAGGGCGTAGGGTATTTGGGTCGCCACATGGTTGATATGGTTACAGCCCGCTCCGGTGGAAGAAAGAATGGTGGTATCCGAAATGGGCGAGCAATGATCGCCGAATACCGAACCCGCGAGTACCGCCGACAGGGATGTAATAGAAAGATAGGGAGCGACGATGTCGCAGACCGCAATCGTAATGGGGATGAGTATGCCGAAGGTCCCCCAGGCGGTACCGGTGGCAAAAGAAAGCCCCGCGGCGATGAGAAACATGATTGCGGGAATCAGGATGACCGGCATCCTTGACTGCTGCACGAGATCCGCCACGTAGGGGCCGGTGGACAGCAGGTCCCGGCACACCCCGCTGATAGTCCAGGCCAGCGCCAGAATGATGATCGCCCCGACCATGGATTTTACCCCCTGGGTAATCCCCGAGAAAAACTCGGTAAAACTCATCAATTTGCGGGGGACATAGAGAAAAAAGGACAGGAAAAGCGCGGCAAATCCCCCAAGGGCAAGGGCCGAACCGGCATCGGTATCGCCAAAGGCATCAAAAAGGCTCTTGCCCTCCCAAAAACCGCCGTAGAAGAGCATCGCCAGCACGGAAAAAAACACCAGAAAGAGTACCGGCACGATGAGATCGAGGACCCTCCCCTTATCAGACACCGTTTTATATGCGGAATCATCTTCCGCCCCCCCTGCCGCCGTCGTTCCCCGGGAGGCAGCGTTCCGCTCCGCCGACGCCATGGGGCCAAAATCACCGTTTTTCCTCAGATTGAGCCAGAGGACCATGGCCAGCGTGAGCATCGCGTAGAGATTCATAGGAATAGAACCGATGAAAGCCTGCATCCCCGTGATTCCGGTCTGGGTGGGATAATAAGAAATAACCGATGCCGCCCAGGACGAAATAGGAGCGATAATACACACCGGCGCCGCGGTGGCGTCAATGATGTAGGCGAGTTTCTCCCGGGACATCGCGTATTTATCGGTAACGGGCTTCATCACCGTCCCCACCGTAAGGCAGTTAAAATAATCATCGATAAAAATCAATATGCCCAAAAGACCCGTGGCAACCCCCACGCTTCGCTTGCTTTTGAGCCTCAGCGCCGCCCAGTTTCCATAGGCCCTGGACCCCCCCGCCTGGGTAATCAGCGCAACCAGCGCGCCCAGCATGGCCAGAAAAATCACCATGGAGGCGTTTGACCCTACCTTTGATATCATCAGGTCAATCGTAACGTGAAAGGTCCCGAACACCCCTAAGCCGGCCATAAGGCAGTAAATAAAGGTTCCCGAAAGAATGCCCATCAAAAGCGAGAAAATCACTTCTTTGGTAATCAAAGCCAATGAGATGGCAATAAGCGGCGGAAGAATCGATAACCAACCCGCTGAAACTG
>JAIRLK010000380.1 GCA_031259515.1 Treponema sp.
CTTGAAATTGATCCGAATTAAAGCAAAATATTTTTATGCTAACGACGATGAAAAAATGAAAACGGATAAGCCCTGTGGGGGAATAACATGCCATGCGTGTTATTCCCCCACAGGGATCCTTCTTACTAAATCCGGCCCTATTCCTTCCCAGACGACGCATACTCCCGCAGATTAACCAAGACCTGTTTGGCCCGGTTTCTTACGGTAGGCGAGTAGTTCCCTTCGGCGATATTGATGACCGTCTGAACCACTATGGGGTCCTGGAGTCCGCCGTTTGCTTTGGCGATTTTGTCATAAACCTCCAGGGCCGAAAAAGCCAGCAGGTTATCCGGCTGGTTAAGGTTGTTTCTCCGGATAACTACTCCCGATATGACGTTAATTATTTCATTGCCGTCGTTAGTCGCTATTCTCCCCAGGGATTTTATCGCTTCCTGGAGGACCATAGGCTCCTTATCGGTACGAACAAGGCGGATAAGAAGGTTTTTCGCTTCCGGCGTACCCATATCCCCAAGGTATTCCGCCGCTTTAACCCTGATTGGGGGATAGTTATTGATAACCCGGTTGTCTTCCCGGATTATATTTATAATCCCCTCCATTGCCAGGTATTCCAGGGCGCTCTGAATTTCCGGCCCCTTATTACCCCGGTCAATAGCATCCCTGATATACTCAAGGGCAATAAGTTTCATTTCCATACTATCCGCCCGGCTCTGTTCGCGGATAATCATGTTCTCCACCGATTCTTGACGGTACGATTCTTCCACCGACATTTCCCTGCTTCCGCCGCTGGAATTCTGCCCCACCGCCAGAACGCATACTCCTGATGAAAGTACCGCCAAAATCATCCCAAAACGCACTACTTTTCTCAAAACAAACTCCTCCATATTTTGTTTTATTTGTTTATTCTCCAATCATTTCCGTCTTTTTCCAGCTCATACAGACGCAACCGCTGACCCTTCGCATTTACCGTAAACGCTTTTACCCGTACCGGAGTAATAAATTCAATATCGTCAACTTCAACCGTATCAATATCTGCCCGGGAAGGCACCACGTTATACCTAAAAAAATCCCGAAAATTGGTAAGTACAATCTTTTTACTCTTGAAAAGCGGATCCTCGGAAGCTTTTTTCAGGTAATCCGGGGAACTATAGGTCTCAATATACTCCTGGCTCAGAATTTTTACCCAATCATCGTACCTTCCGGCACGGATGATGCTGTTCACGCGGATAATGAACCGCTGAACCTCAAGTAAAGTAGTATCAAACAATTCTTGCGATACCTGCTGGGGATTAAAAGATTCCTCCTCAACCAGGGCCGGATCTGCCGGAGCGGAAACAGGAATGAAGGGCGTTTCCTCCGCCGGAGCGGAAACAGGAGTGAAGGGCGTTTCCTCCGCTGGAGCGGAAACAGGAGTGAAAGGCGTTTCCTCCGCCGGACGGTCGAAAACCGGCTCGACAGGAAGAACAGACACATATTCCCCTTCGGTTTGGCAGGAAAAGATGAGAAAACAACCTGCTAACGCCGCAACAGTCCGCATTTTCATAACCGCAATTTATCCACTATCTAAGAACCTGTTGCACCTGCGGATTTTTGCTCAGGCGCCCTTAGCGCCCTTCATGCAAAAAATCCCGATTAGCGAGGCTCTAAATTTTCTCTGATTATCCACGGTATTTGCCATTTTGTCTAGAGAAAACATAAAAATTAATGATTTTGACGCAATTCCCCTTGATCGGGTTTACATCCCGCAGTATGGTTACTACACTATGTTAAAGGCCATATTTCCCGGATCTTTTGACCCTCCGACCTTCGGACACCTCAATATCATAGAGCGGGCCCGGGGTGTTTTTGAAGAACTGGTGGTCGTGGTGGCCGAAAACCGGGAAAAAAAACGCCTTTTTTCCCCGGAAGAACGGATCGCCATGCTGAAAGAACTGACAAAATCCTGGAAAAACGTAACCGTGGCCCTGTGGGATTCCCTGATTGTGGACTATATGAAGCTCCACGACATACGTATCATGATCCGGGGAATTCGGGGGGTGAATGATTTCGCCTATGAATTCGAGCTTTCCATGATGAACAAAGCCCTGGATCCCCGGATAGAAACCATATTCATGACCACCGACCCGGAATATTTTGTCCTCCGTTCTTCGGCGATCAGGGAACTGGCCTCTTTTCACGGCGACGTATCCGCTATGGTCCCCCCATTGATCGCGGAAGCCTTGAAGGAAAAGTATCAAGAGGGAAACGCATAAATAAAGAACTAAGGATACGGTATTAATATTGACATATCAGAGGTTTTTTGTTAAATTGACCAAACCTAGAGGAATTTTAGTTGAAGTGAGGTTTTAAATGGCTGTACCTAGGGCAAAAACATCGAAGGCAAGGACCCGGCGTCGGCAATCTATTAATATGAAGCTTACCGCACCCAACCTGATTGAGTGCAATACCTGCGGCAACCGGGTTTTGCTCCACCGGGTATGTCCAAAATGCGGTTTTTACCGGGGTAAACAAATCATGAACCCCGAATCAAAAGTTTAAGGACGAATTTTTAAGGACTAACCTAACATTGAGGAGTTTTCGTTATGGAAGAACTATTAAACGATGAGCTGTTTGAAAAGATGAAAAAGCTGATTGCCGATAAACTGGAAATTGATGAAGGGAAGATAACCCCTGACGCTTCTTTCCGCCAGGATCTCGGCGCCGACAGTTTGGACACCTATGAATTGGTCTACGCCATAGAGGAGGAAATGGGTATATCCATACCCGATGAAAAGGCCAACGAGTTTGAAACCGTTCGGGATGCCTACAACTATATTAAAGAAGCCCGGCAAAAGTAGCGGTAACGGTCAAAGACCGGTTCAACAGCCGGATTCCGGGCGGAAAAAGGTCTTAAACGCCTTTCAGAAAGCCGCCGGGATCCGGTTTAGAAATTTAGTGCTTTTGAATTGTTCCTTTATGCATCGTTCTGTTTCCAACGAGTCCGGTCATAGAGAAAACAACGAACGGCTTGAATTTTTGGGGGACGCTGTTCTCGGCGCGGTTACCGCAGCTCTGCTTTACAAAGAGTTAACCGGCAAGCCGGAGGGCGAGCTTGCCAAAATAAAGTCGGTGGTAGTCTCGGAAAATATTCTTGCCGGGGTTGCCAGAGAGCTTCAAATTGACGGCCTTCTCCTGCTTGGCAAAGGGGAAGAGCTTTCAGGCGGACGGCAGAAGAGCGCTATTCTCGCGGACGCCATGGAAGCCCTGATAGGCGCTTTGTACCTTGATTCGGGATATAAGGCGGTCTTTGCCTTCGTTAGCCGCTGGATGGGTCCGGAAATAGACCGGGTGCTGGACAACCGGCATCACCAGGATTATAAATCGCTCCTTCAGGAATTTACCCAGCGCATGTACCGGAATTACCCTGTTTATCACCTCATCAAGCGGAGCGGCCCGGATCATAACCGCCTGTTCTGGATAGAAGTCCGGATAAATGATAAGACCTTCGGTCCGGGCATGGGAAAAAACAAGAAAAGCGCCGAACAGGAAGCCGCCAGGATGGCCTATGAACACCTGGCGAAAGACGAGTTGGAAGCGGGTAAGGCGGGCGAGCGGTACGCCCCGGAGGAAGGGCAATGACCACTGCGGAGCGGTCCACCCGCCAGAGAATACGAATTTACTCCCTTTTATAAAAACACAAGAAATTTCGCCCACATTTTTAAGCCGATTCTACGCGATTGCGGCCCTTCCTTTTGGCGCGGTGGAGGGCTTGGTCGGCGGCGAGTTTCAGTTCTTCCGCGGTGGCGGCGTGGGCGGGAGCTTCGGCTACCCCTATGCTGGCATTGGGGACAAGCGTAATAGACGCGCCCGAACCGGGAGGAAAAGGAACGGAAACAACAAGGTTGTTTATGGCGGCCAAAAGACGGACGCCGGTGCGGAAGGCGTCTTTTCCGGCGGCGTCCGGAAGAAGGACGGCGAATTCGTCTCCTGAAAGGCGGGCGCAGATGTCGGTGGAGCGCATGACGGACCGGATGACTTCGGCTGTGGCGATAATCACCAGGTCGCCGGCGCGTGTACCGTACTGTTCATTGATGGCGTGGATTTTGTCCAGGTCCAACATCATGAGGGACATCTTCCGCAGGCCCATCTCCCAATGCCCGAATCTGTCCCTGATGGAGTCTTCCAGGAAACGGCGGTTGTAAAGACAGGTAAGGTCGTCCTGAATGGCGCGGCGGCGGGCTATGGCGCCCCATCGAATCAGATCGTCCATGTGTTTAGCAAAGCTTTCAAACCGGCCGCTCAACTGCCGGCCTATGTTTCCGAGGATCTTAACGGCCGCCGGAGGATAATCGGCGAGAATTCGATTGAAATCCTGAGCGCAGAGGACCGCGATACCGGAAACCTCCCGGGCAATAATAGTAACGAGATGCGGCTCCCGGGCTATGACGGCGGTTTCACCGAAACAATCTCCCGGCAGGATGGAAAAAAGGTCGCGCCGGGCGCCGTTGGATAGCCCCGCTGAAGCGGCAAAACTCCCGGTAAGGCAGATTGCGAGTTCATCCCCCGCATCCCCTTCCCGGCAAACCGCGATTCCCTGGGGGACGTTGCGGTACTCCAACAAGGAGCTTACCGCGGCATATTCCGGTTCGGTGAGGTTCTTGAAGAAGGGTGAATTCCGCAATACCGTTTTTACCTCAGCCATTGTTCGGCTCCGAATTACCGTAGCGGACTATCCGGTTCCCGCCGGCCCGCCAGGCGGCAAGAAGCAGGGCGTAATTTTTCTGAAACAGGGTTTCCCAATCCCGCTCGTCCTCCGGCCAGACGGCCCAGACAAGAGTGGCGGAAAAACAAAAGGCCGGATGATCGTCTTGGGCGGGTACCGGTTCCAGGGCAGCTATCGCGGCGGCCGCTTCGCGGACGGTTTTTTCCGCCCGCGCCTCGTCCATCCGGGGGAATAACAGACCCACTTCGTTGCTCTTAAACCTCAGAGGCCAGCCCTTACCCTGACGGCGGGCGGCGTTTTTCAAGACCGCCGCGATACGCACCATGGCTTCATCGCCGGCGGCATAGCCCCGTGTATCCACCAGGGTTTTGAACCGATCCGGCTTCAGCATGAGAAAAGCTGTAGGGGCTTCCAGGATGGTATTAATCTCGTCATCAAGAAAAGCCTGCTTCAGAAGCCCGGTTCCGGGGTCCTCGTAGGCCCGGCGGCGGAGTTCCTGCATACCGGGCAAATTCTCAACAAGGAAATTATGGGTCTCCTTGATCCGGGCGTTCATCATCAGAATGAAATTCCTGAGCATCCGGGATACGACGCGGGGATCTTCCGCGGCAAGATCGTCCATCCTAAGGCCGGAACCGGGAAACATGATGAGCCGCGAGTCCTCCGCGGCTTCGGCCCGGGCGTTGTAGGCCGCCTGGCGGATAAAGTCGAAATCCCCGATAGTATCCCCCGGCATAAACAAGGCTGCTTCGGATTCCCGTCCGTCCGGCTGGGTCTGAACGATACGGATATTGCCTTCCAGCAGCAGGTAAAAACGTCCGGCTTCTTCGCCCGGGGAAAAAAGCCGGTCCCCCTTCCGTATCCGCAGAATTCCCGAATGGGCCGACGCAAATTGCCGGTCTTGTTCCGGGAGGGCGGCAAAAATACCGGTTGTTTCTATACGCTCAAGGTCTTCGCAGGTAACTTCCATATTATCTGTAAATAATTTTCGCCTTTTTTAACGAGAAATACAATACCGCATGATGCGGGGACTCTCCCGTACTTTCGTAACTATTCAGTCGTCGTGCGGTTATTTACCGCCGTTTTTTGACCCCCCTCTGTTCAGAGACGGACTCATGCTGTTCCGAAGTCCGATTGTTCTCCTTTTTAACCCCGAATATAAATTAGCCCCGAATATTAAAGAAGCTATGCAAAAAAATGTTGACATTTTTTAAGGACTAATCCATAATAATGCTATTAAGCGATTAAAAAGGATTGTTAGTAGATAGTTCACTCTGCCTGGCCTCTGCGGGCCGTGGCGGGTGATGTATTTACGCATGACCTGAACCTCCGTAACCGCCCTAGGGCGGTCGTGATGGTTTGGGTCTTTTTTTTTGTAAAAGCAGGCGGGATGCATGAAAAACATACGAAAGTACAACAATAATATCATTCTTGCCCGTGACCGGGGCCAAGAAGTAATTGTACTGGGTAAAGGAATCGGCTATCAGGCCCAGCAGGGCGCGGAAGTTGACATGAGCCTTGTTGAAAAAGTGTTTGTCCCCCAGGAAACCGCCTACATAAACCGTTTCGCCAGCACCCTGTCCGACCTCCCCTACGAATACATGCTCCTGGCAAGCAAGATCGTGGATCACGGCAAAGCCGCCCTGCACGTCAAACTGAATCCCAGCATCGTGGTGGCCCTGGCCGATCACCTGGCCGTAACCCTGACCCTGCCGCAAAAAGACGCCTCCCCGGTACAGTCGCCCCTGCAACTGGACGTGCGGCACATATACCCTGTGGAATTCAAAATCGGCCTGGATGCCCTGGAAATAATCAGGCGGGAACGAAACATACAACTGCCCGAAGCCGAAGTGGTGAGCATCGCCCTGCACTTTATCAACGCCGAACTCGAATCGCCTGAGATGCCCACTACCTTCAGGATTGTAAGCATAACCGGCGGCGTAATGCGGATCATTGAGCAGTATTACGGCGTGGAACTGGACAAGGAAACCCTCGAATTCATGCGCTTCAGCAGCCATGTGCGGAACCTCGTCATTGAGTATATCTTCCCCCCCC
>JAIRLK010000403.1 GCA_031259515.1 Treponema sp.
TAGGCCATTTGAGCCGGGGTGGGATTAAAAATAGCCTAGCCTCGAAATGGCCAAATTTGGCGGTTTCGAGGAGGGAAAGGAGTCACTGATCCGCAGAATTGTGCCCCTGTAAGGGTAAATATAAAACTGCTGGTTTTTTTGAAAAATTTGCGAAAATTTCAAAACGTATTGCGCATAACTATGCAATTTATTGAATAGTTATACCGTGCAGGCTCCTACCTGCCTCCCGTTGCTGCCGTTCCCGGCGTGCCTTGAAATAATTTTGCTCATCTCATGCTCAGTTTACGACATATCCGTCCCACAGGTATCGGCGCTCTCAATGCAATAATCTATATGCGCATCGGCCAAGGCTGCTTCCAGTTCCCGTATCCGATGCTGCGGGCCGCCTGCAATTCATCACTGCGCCTTCATCGCGCCCCAGAGGGCGATGCCATTGGCGGAAAGCGCCGTGAACGCCTGTACCCACCTCTTGTGGTCGTCGTCCCAAGAGCGCAGAAACACTCCCGTATAGAGAATGCCGCCCAGGATAATATGCGCGGTCTTGCCGTCACTACCAAGAAGGGACCATGTGCCGGTATCAGCGCCGGAAATTATCCCCTCGGAAGAAAATTCGTAGGTCTCAGAATTATGCGCCGTGGTGTTTATATCCCTGCCGTAGTTTATGAGCTTCCAGGTGCCGTTCAACTGTGAAGCGCTGAAATTCCGCTCGTTTCCCGCGTCATACCGGAAGGGGGCGGCTATAAGCCAGCCGTCTTCGTTCACAAACATCTCCCGTACCCGCACTTCGTGGGCTTCGGTGATGTTATTCTTACCGCCGACAAAACGAGTATGGTGGATAAGGTAGTACTTCCCCGTGAGGGGGTCCTGGTAGGCGCTGTTGTGGCCGGGAGAAAGGTAGCCCGTTGTTTTCGATGCGCCGCTCTCGCCTGGGATGTGCGCGAACTGATAGCCGCCAATGAGCTTGACCCCGTAGTTTCTGAAGTCGTCCTCGTTACCTTCCCCAGGGTGCATCTTTTGTGTTCCGAGGCCGCTGTCATGCTCGGCGTCTTCATAGGGACCTTCGGCATTACGTGAGCGGAATATGCGGATATTGTAGCCGCCGTTGGCGGCAAGTCCGCCGAAAGAGGTGAATAAGTAATAATAATCCGCTTCGGGACTGTAGATGATATAGGGCGCTTCTATACCGGAGTGCCTGTTGGCGATGAGCTTTCTGCCGTAGCCGCCGTTCTCCGCGTTCAACGCGGATTCGGCTTTCGGCATCCCGGTATCGGGATCGATCTCGTAGATAAAGATGCCGCCGCTCCAGGAACCGTAGACAAGCCAAAACGTTCCATCGTTATCAAAAAAAGCCTGGGGATCAATGCAGTTTGGGTGAGAATCAAAATTCCAGGTTTCCTTGCCGTCGGGAGTCCTGTTGTTCCCCGCTTCGGCGGAACGGACGAAAAGCCCCTGGCTCACGTAGGGGCCGTCAACATTTTCGGCGATAGCGACGCCGATGGCGCTTGACTTCCAGGTACTGGTCAAGCTGTAGTAATGGTAAAACTTGCCATTCGGCATGTGATGAATGTCGCTTGCGAAAAAGTTGAGGCCGTCATTCTGTTCCGGTCGCAGCACATCGGCCTTCTGGCGCTCCATGGTCTGAGCGGCGCTGTCAGCGGCAGTGGAGGCGCCCGGTTTATCCTGCGGATAATATTTAAGCGCGGCGGAATAGTTGTTGGCCGCGCCGCCGCGCTGTTCAAGTTGCCACTTCATAAAGTCCGTAGTCCTAGCCGAGGCAAGGAAGGAACCGATAATACGGAACTCGCCATTCCCGGCAGAAAATACCGAGGGATCGTGGACAGTAACATCGCTGAATTGCGGCGTTATCGGGATAGCTTTATCCGGCTTGTTATTCGTAATTATCGGATCCCCGCACCCGGCTGGAAACAGAAGCATAAAACACAACCCAATGGCCGCAATTACGCGATACATACCTCCTCCCCTATTCCCCGGCTTTCACCAGACTAAGACCATAGACGCCGCCGGCTGTTTGATATTCATCAACGCCCTGAAATTTTACCGTAATAGCATCCTTGCCTTGGACAAGTTCGGCGGGAACGGGGTACTGTACGTCATAAAATTCTTTTTTGACTTCCTCGTTGTTGAACTTGCCAACCACGTTTTCAGTGGCGATCACGGTATCCTCGACAGAAATAGTAAAGGATCGTTCGCCGACTTCGTGCGCCCAGTAGCGTACCTCCAGGGCAAGGTTCGTGTTTCCGCCGGTTTTCAGGGTGAATTGAAAGTAACCGCCGTCAATGGCGTGCCGCCAGTTCTCAATGTTAACCCCGTTCTCACTATCCAGCGCCTCCATCTTGTGAGCGTTCTCCGAAACCTGGTTCCCAATGAACACCTTGTCAACCGCGGAACCGCCGCCGCCCATAGTTACGCAGCCTGCCGCCGCCAGGGTAACCACCAGTGCAAAAATCCCAAAACTTCCAATCCTCTTTTTCATATTCTCTTTCCTCATAATCATTAAAATTGAGCGGGGCATACGCCCCGCGATGAAACATCTATTTTGATACCGCCCCGGCGCCCCAGAGGGCGATGCCTTCGGCGGAAAGCGCCGTGAACGCCTGTACCCATGCCTTATGATCTTCATCCCAGCAGCGCAGAAATACGCCCGTATAAAGGACGCCGTCCACCGTAACACGCGCGGTCTTGCCGTCGCTTCCCAGTTCCCAGCGACCCCTTCCTGAGCCGCTTATCGTTCCGTCAGCCAAAAATTCGTATGTTTGAGACTGATGAGGCGTGGTATTAACATCCTTTCCGTGATTGATGAGCTTCCATGTTCCGGCAATATCCTCCGCTTTGAAACTCCTTACTGTCCCGCCATCGTAACGGAACGGCGAAACCACCGGCCAGCCGTCTTCGTTAAAGAAAAGTTCCGCTACCCGGACTTCATGGTACTCGCCGCGTCCGGCAAAGCGCTGGTGGTAAATTAAAAGATATTTCCCCGTGTCAGGGTCCCGCAGGACGCTGTTGTGTCCGGGGGAGAGATAGGCGGTATTCATAAGGCCCGGCTCGCCGCGTACATTTTTGAATTGGTAGCCGCCCATCACTTTGACCCCGTACCCGGCGAAGTTTGTATACTTGAGGTTTTTCTCCATGTTCTGATACACCGCGTCATCGTAGGGACCGTCAGGGGAACGGGAGCGAAAAACCCGTATGTTGTAACCCCCATTGGCAGCGAGGCTGCCGAAAGAAACGAAAAGGTAGTAATACTGTGTTTCAGAACTGTAGATGATGTACGGCCCCTCAATGCCGGTATGGTTGTTACGAATGAGCTTTCTGCCGTAGCCGCCGTTCTCCGCGTTCAACACGGATCCGGCTTTCCGCATCCCGGTATCTGGATCCATCTCGCAGATAAAGATGCCGCCGCTCCAGGAACCGTAGACAAGCCAAAACGTTCCATCGTTATCAAAAAAAGCCTGGGGGTCAATGCAATTGGGATGACGGACTACCGACCATACGCCTAAACCGTCGGGAGTTTTGCTGCCGTCAGCCGCTTCACCGGAACGCACTATCAGACCCTGGGTGATATAGGGGCCTTCAACTTTGTCGGCAATGGCAAGACCAATGGCGCTGCAATACCATGACGCGGTAAGGCTGTAATAATGATAAAATTTTCCATTCGGCATTTTATGAATGTCGCTGGCAAAGAATCCCAGGGCGTTTTGCGCTCCCCGCATCACGTCCGCGATCTGAGCCTGTACGGTCTGGACATTCGGGTCAGGATTATCCTGGGGATAAAACCTGTTGGGACGCGAATTCCAATCACCGGTTACCGGTTTCCACTCCATAAAATCCCTGGTATTTGCCGTGGCAAGGTGTGATCCGATGATGTAGTAGAGGCCGTCGTCCGCGGGAAACACTGACGGGTCGTGAACACTCACGGTGGTAAATTTGGGCGGTTCGGCGTCTTCAAAAAAAGACGCCGCGCCCGGCATACTCACCCCGGCGGCGGAGGTAGCGCAGGAGCAGATTGTTCCGGCAACGAGGATTGCCGGAAGCAGCAATAAAAAAATGTTTCTGGTCGTTTTCAATTTTTCTTTCTCCTGAAAAAAATTCTTCTCAATTCACTTCTTACTTCTCAATTCACTTCTTACTTAGGACCGGTCTTTAACCGGACCTGTATTACAGCGGCGGTATAGGGTCCAAGGAGGACCGTAATCGCGCTGTCATTTAGACTGAGGGCATCTTCGGAAATACTGACGCTCCGGCTGTTCTTTTCGCCGGAAATCGTAACCACGGAGGCTCTTTCCGTTTCAAGGTCAACGTTCGC
>JAIRLK010000035.1 GCA_031259515.1 Treponema sp.
CATGAGAGCTGGGAAGCGTTTCTGATGTTCGTCCTGGGCGATGACCCTGGGGGGCAGCGGTCAATAGCGAAAGGGGAACAAAGATTCTCAGGCTGACCACAATTCAGCCGTTAGAAGGCGCTGCTATAAGGGGCGCCGCATTCTTCCTTTGCTCCGGGGTGTTGACTATGCCGTGTAGACCGGCAGGGAAGTTTACCTTTTCATAAAAATGGTGTTTCTAAATGTAAAATTGCTGGTGAGCGCATATAAAAAAAGTAAAACCGGCGTATCGTTGAGCCTGTCCCAAAACAAAGTGACGGTGCGCTGACGCGCACGGGTTGGGGGTTCCGGGCGGTTACCCGCCCGGTTCTCCCCGGAGGGGAGCGGCTTCCCCCTCCTCCGTCATCCCTTATTTAATCAAGATAAACTCTACCCTCCTGTTCTTCCACCAGTTGTCCCGGTCCTCAAAGAGAATCGCCGGACGGGAGCCGCCCATGCCTATGCTACTCAACCGGCTACGGCTAACCCCAAACTTGACGAGGAAGTCCACCGTAGCCCTGGCGCGGCTTTCGCTCAGGGACTGAAGCCCTATCTCACGGGGACCGCCGTTTTCTTCGTTCCGCCGGGCTTGGGTATTAGGCGGCGTGGTCGGGTTGGCGTGGCCCTCCACCGTAATCTTGTAGTCCCGGAACTTGTTGAGTATCTCGGCGATACGCATGAGGATACGGTTGTTGTTTTCTACGATACTCGGGACCAGGCCGTTGAAATCCGCGGCGTTGGCCCGGAATATAATCGACGGAACCTGAATTTTAAGGTGGTCCCCGTCCCGGATAACCATGACGTCAACCCCTATCTTTCCCTCCATCGTTGAGGCGTTCCCTAAAGCATCTTCGGCCTTGAAGGTAAAGGGATAATCGGTGGCCGCCTGGACCATCTCTCCACGGGAACTGCGTCCGTCCCAGATCAGGCGTTCTGCGGGAGCGCCCCGGCCTTCGATGCGGTAGAAGGGCTTCCGGGAGGTTTCCCGTCCCTGGCTGTCTATTACCGCTTCCCAGATTTCAAAGCTCCAGTTCGCCAGGGGCGATGCATCATTGGCCGTAAGGCGCATAAAGAGGTCATCCGCTACCCCGTCGTTGTCGGGGCTAAAGTATTCAGGGGTGGAAGTAAAGCCCAGTTCAGGACCGGAAACATCCACGGTGATAGGCGTTGTCTGAACGGTAACCACGTCCCCCTTGGTATAGACAACCGTGAGGGCGGGGGTGTACCGGCCTTCCCGAATAACGCCGCCGGCGTCCAGGCCGTTCCAGATGATAGTGTCCGGCGGGACGGCTGCCGGTGTGCCGGGGAAGGACCTGACGGTGAAGCCCGAAGGATCCGCAAGATCGAGTTTCCAGGACTCTATTCCTTCCTTAATGGAGAGGATGATCCCCAAGCGGACGTTCTGGTTGGCGCCGGGATGGGGAGCTATGCCGGAAGCCGATGAGGTCAGGAAGACACGGGGAACCCTGGCGTCCACCGTGACGGCATCAAGGGTTTTGCGGAAGCTGTTCCCCGCCTCGTCGGTGGAATTGAGGGTAATGCGGTAGGAGCCATCGGGAACAGGGTTCCCCGCTTCGTCCGCGCCGTCCCAGGAAATGTCCGGGGCCGCGCCCGTCCACTTCCAGGACCGTATGGTCTGGCCGCTGGAATTGGCGATGGAGAGTTCCCAGTCGTCGTTTCCTTCGGCAATTACCCTGATGGGGAGAGCATCCCGCCTCTCATCCCCGTTGGGAGAGAAGATGCTAAAAGGCGTGGAAATGTCCGCGTTGGGAGCGGCGGTATCCACGATAAAGGGCCGGGAAACGGCGGCGGGCTGGTTCCCCATGGAGTACCGCACTTCGATTTTGGCGGTGTAGGTTCCGTCCGGAACAACCTGTCCGCCGGCGGTCCTTCCGTTCCAGGCAAAATTGGCGGGTACGGCGTTTACCCCTTCAAAGGTCCGCACCGCGCTGCCCTCCGCGTTCAGGATGTCGGTTTTCCAGGACGTAACGCCCTCCCGTACCTGAAGCTGGGGTATGATGGATAGGTTATTTTTGGCGCCCGCGCCTGAGGGCGAGAAGGCCCTCATGTCTGTGGTGAGGAGTATCGGGGTATCTGCGGTACTGAGGGTGAACCGCGCCTCGTTGGACCGTCCGGAATTCCCCGCCATATCCGTGGCGGAAAGCCGGTAGGCGTACTCCCCATCGGGAGCAAGCGCGCCCGAATCATTATGGCCGTCCCAGATAATGCGGGGAGCCGGCGCACCGGTCATACGGAAGGTCCGTACCGGCTGTTCAGAATCCGGCTCCGCCGCCCTGCGGACTTCGCCGGTCCAGACGGTTTCAACGCTGCCTTCCTGCCTGAATATCATCTCATCCTGGTTCTCGTCGTTATTTGGGGAGAAGGCGCTGTATTCCGCGCGTATAGCCGCCCGGGGCGGAGTAATGTCCAGAATGAAAGAGGGGGAGAATGCTTCGGCAATATAGCCGTTCCGGTATTTCACCGAAAGTTTGCCTTGGTAGGCCCCCTCGGGAAGCAGGATGCCGCTGTCGCCCTTACCGTCAAAATCAAGACGGGCCGGCGGCGCGCCCGCTGAGCCGGAGATGGTTCTGCGGGAATTGGCCTGGTCATCCCAAATCAGAAGTTCCCAGCCCGCGATGCTTTCTTTAACCGGAATTCCCGGATTAAGGATGAGGGCGTCTTTTATCCCGTCCCCATTGGGGGAAAAATAAGCATCCGCTATCTGTAGGCTTACCGTAGGCTGTATGGTGTTGATCACGATACTGTTCAGAGAGGCGCTTCCGGTATTCTCCGCCTTATCAGCGGCGCTGATCCGGTATTCATAAACCCCGTCAGGGACTATAATCCCCGCGTCATCCGTACCGTCCCAAATGACAGGCTCCGGCCCGGTATTGGTAAGTTTAAAGGTCTTTACCCGGTCTCCCAAAGCATTGTAGATTCCGGCATCCCAGAGATCTTCCCTGGAACCCGACTGGCTGATTTCGATGCTGTCTTTATTACCGTCTCCATCGGGGGAGAATATACGCTCATTTTCGGTCGTTGCGGCAATTTCGACTTCCGGGGGCGTATTATCTACGACAACTTCGTAGTCTCCGGTTTTTCCGGAATTGCCATTATCGTCAACCGCGCTCAGAGAGAAGAAATAGCGGCCGTCGGGCGCGAGTTCCCCGGAATCAAAGATGCCGTCCCAGCGGAGGACTTCGGGAATTTCCACCCCGGACTTGACGGCGGTAAGCCGGGCAAAGATATTCCTGACCCCCTGGGTTTCCGGCCTAAGTTCTTTGTTCCGGTAGGTTCTGACGGCCTCTCCCGCTTCGTTGCGGATCTCCAGGGTCCAGCCGGTAACGTAGCGCTGATCGGTGATACTGACGGGAATTTCCATCTGATCCGAACGGCCGTCGTTGTTCGGGGAAATCCACCGGGTTTCGGGGTAATCCACGCTGATGACCGGCGCGTTCTTGTCCGTAACCCCCACGTTCCAGACAACCCCGGCGCCTATGGCGATGGAACCATCATACAGGGGTTTAAACGCCGTGGATGCTGTCACGTCGCCGTCCGAAGGAAGCCGTCCTCCTATGAGACGCCCGCCTCCGGTTTTAAGGGTAAAATTGATCCCCACTCCGATAGAGGGCAAAAGAGAAGGAATCCCCCGCTGAAGTTCAACCAGATTGAAGCCCCAGGCGGTGGAAACATACACCAACTCCGCCAGGAGCAGGGAAAACCCGAGTTTTCCGGTAAAGTTGCGGAACCCCGGGGCGCCTAAGTCCAGGCGTCCCGTTAATTTTAAGGGGTCCGCGTCCCCGTCTGAACTCCGTACCTGAAGCAAATCCGCGGAAACCCCAAAGACCGGCGTAAAGGCCGAAGGGATGACATTTTTTCCCAGACCTTTCACCGCAGCGGCCACCGTAAAATTCTCAAAAGGCCCCAGGACCCCCAGGTTGTACCGGAACCCCAGATCGCCGGAAAGGGACCAGTTTTCGCCGGGATTCCCAAAGCCGAAATTGAGTCCTACACCAATATCCATGCCGGGAAACAGCTCTTTTGCCGCGTTCAGGTTCCCGCCGGCGTTCAGCTTTACCGGCAGGGTATCCCCTTCGGTATTGTGAAGAAACCGGGCGCTCTCCGATTCCGGGAAAGGGCTGTTCAGAAAATTCAGGGAGCCGCCAAAGGCGGCGAATTTAGTCGGGAAAAGAGCCCCCACATTGACGGCATTTCCAAATCCTTTTTCTTTGAAGCCGGGAATGGCCATATATCCCGCCTCGAAAACGATACGCTGGGATTCCCCTCCCGCAGCGGGGTTTATGGCGCTTGCCGAAGCGCCTCCAAGGGAGGTGGAAAAGGCCCCGCCGCCCGCAAAAACCGGGGAAAAGAGGTCCGGCATCGTATCGGATCCGTTAAGGATATCCGGCAAGCTCTGAGCCCAAAGCCCAGAAGCAACGCTAATGGCTAGGAATAAGACCGCCATTATCTTATTAAACATAGAAACAAGCTCCTTCCTCATTGATACTGAGTAGCGAATTCTCAGTTTGCTTTGATAACTGAGACTGTTCCAAAACCTCATGGTATAGGAATTGAGGTGAATTAATTCTGTTTAGAACAGGACGATCGGAGTTCGGAACGGAATTATCGGAGTTCAGAACAGAACAACCGGAGGTGAGGAACTCCGGCGCGGGTTTTGGAACAGCCCTTGGTTATATAATAAACCTTTTTTATGATTAAATCCAAGGAATTTTTCGAACATTGAGCGCCAAAACGTCATTTTTTCTCCATTTTTTTCCCTCCCGTAAGAAATACCCCCGAATCGTATATCCTGCCATTTCTCCAAGCCCCGTAAACTCCCGGCAAATACCCGCATCCGCATTGTTTTTTTCCCGCCTCTGTGCTATGAGTACGGAGGGAGAAGTTCATGACGCGGTCTGTCATATTGAAAAATTTCCGAATCATTGACGAATACACCGATACTGTGGGATCGGTACTCATTGAAGACGGCCGTATCAGCGCCGTGAGCCCCCGTTTTACCGGACAGGCCGCCGTCTGTATAGACGCGGAAGCCCTTTTGTCCGGCAGGCGGCTTGTCCTGATGCCCGCCTTCACGGACCTTCACGCTCATTTCCGTGATCCCGGCCCCGGCCCTGCTTGCGACTCCCTTCCGGCGGAAACCCTGGAATCCGCGTCCCTGGCCGCCGCCGCCGGGGGGTACGGGACGGTGGTCTGTATGGCCAACACCAAACCGCCGGTGGATGCCCTTAAAACGGCGGCGGCAATCAAGACCCGGGCCGACGCCTTGGGCCTCATTGATCTCTACCCGGCCATGTCCCTGACTGCGGGCATGGAAGGCCGTTCTCTCTCGGAAATCGCCGCCCTGTCCCCCGGCCATCCTTTTCCCCGGCTCCTCTCCGAAGACGGCCGGGATGTGGCGGATGACGGCCTCTTCCTTGCGGCCTTTGCCGAAGCCCGCCGCCTGGGCCTCGCGGTCTCCTGCCATTGCGACGCCGGGGGGCCGGAGGCGGAGGCCGCCAAGCGGTCCGGGGCGGACCGGGCAGTGTGGAGCCGTATTGAAGAGAACAACGCTGCCCGCAGGGTCCTGGACCTGGGACGGCGGGCCGGTTGCCGCGTCCATATAGCCCACGTATCCACCGGGGAAGCGGCGGATATGATCCGGCAGGCCAAGGCCGTCCTCCGGGAGCGGGCCGGGCCGGAAGGCGGCTTTTCCCTCACCTGCGAGGTTACCCCTCACCACCTGGCCCTTACCGAAGAAACCGCCCGCATCCTGGGAGATGAATCCTATGGCCGGGTGAACCCGCCCCTCAGAACCGAAGCGGACCGGCGGGCCCTTATCGCGGCGGTTCTGGACGGGACTATAGACGCTATCGCCACCGATCATGCCCCCCATGGGGATGTGGACAAGGTAAAAGGCGCTCCGGGCTTTGCGGGCCTGGAGACCGCCTTTGCCGTGTGCCGGACGGAACTGGTCCGGGAAGGCCGTCTAAGCCTATCCCGGCTCTCCGCCCTGATGAGCGCCAGGCCCGCCCGTATCCTGGGTCTGGGCGAAAGCCGGGGCCGCATCGCGCCGGGTTTCCGGGCGGACATCCTAATCCTTGACCCCGATGCTCCCTGGACGGTAGAGCCGGCGGCTTTCAGATCACGGGGAAAAAACTCTCCTTTCGCGGGGCGGGAACTGGCGGGGCGCGTTTTTATGACTTTTCATGAAGGACGGGTGGTATACGAGGCCCCGTTCATCTAAGAGCCCCGTTAATCGGGATTTTTTGGAGCCTGCAAGGTACATATTTATACTATTTTATGCGCGAAGCGCAACAGGTTCTAAACTGGTTAATGATTGAGGAGCAACGCCAATGTACAATATGGATAAACTCTACGAAGCGGTAGCTGCGAAAGGCCCTGTCTGTGTGGGCTTGGACACCACTCCCGCTTACCTACCCCCGGCCGTCCTTAGGGGAG
>JAIRLK010000036.1 GCA_031259515.1 Treponema sp.
ATCCACCGCGGGTAATGTGGTGATGTTCTTCCTGATCGGCCTGATTGTTTTTCCCCTCTATAAATTTCTCATCCGCCGGGAAGTTGAAATATGAAAAAGAAAACCCGTATCCTGCTGACGGATATCGTCGCCATGTTTTTCTGCCTGGCGATCTTTGCGGCGCCCTTTTATTTTATCTTTCTCAACTCCGTCAAGGACCGCCGGGAAGCGGGACTGATGAATCTGGACTGGCCCGGCGCGTTCCATTTTGAAAACTACGCCGAGGTGATCGCCACCCAGAACTACATGCTTATCCGGGCCTTTTACAACAGCGTCATTATCACCGCCGGTTCCATTATCCTGCTTATCGTCGTCTGCTCCCTGGCGGGGTATATCCTGCAGCGGGTAGCCGGCAAACTGATGACGGGGATAAACTTTCTCATCCTCATCGGGCTCATGCTGCCCCCGGCTATTCTGCCCACCATCTGGGTCATGCAGGGTATCGGCATATTCCGTTCCCTTTTCTGGATGATCCTGGTGGAGGTTGCCCTGAACATTCCCTTTACGGTTATGCTCTACCGGGGGTACACCGCTTCAATTCCGAGGGAGATTGAGGAGGCCGCTTATGTGGACGGCTGTAACTCGGTACGCCTTTTTTCCCAAATTATTTTTCCCCTGCTCCTGCCGGTTACCGCCACCGTAACGGTGCTTTCATCGGTTAACGTCTTTAATGACTTTGTAAACCCCCTGTATTTTTTGCCGGGGGGCCAAAATCCTACCGCCCAGTTGACCCTGTACAATTTCATGGGTCGGTATGCCAGCTCCTGGAATCTGCTCTTTGCCAACGTGGTGTTGATCACCATTCCGCCGCTGCTGTTGTTTATCTTTTTCAACAAGAAGATCATCGCCGGCATTACCGCCGGGGCGGTCAAGGGATGAGCTGTCCGCCGGGGCTTTAGCCTCTCACTATAATTTGTTTTTACTGACCTTGCTTTATCACGCGCTTTACGACGCAAGAATTCAACATTTTTCACCCGCCGCCGTCTTATCAAGGCCGCCGCTTCCACCGACCTTGATAAGACGGGCTTGTTCATAAGGTAAAAATCGCCTAACCGGCGATTTTTTAGGATTTTATGGGCGAAGCGCAACAAACTGCTAGACGGCGGCGGGCGCCGGGTAGTTATCTTTCGTTTGCGGCGGCGGATTTATCATTGGAGAATTTTTTTTTAATGCATCTTGAGCCTGCCGTAAACCTTCTGAATAACCAATTATGAAATGCTGATTTTCCTCTGAAAGTTTTTTAAATTTGCTATATAACTGTTCTAGCTTTTCGTTTGTCATCTAGTTCCCTCCTTTGTTAAGCCTCTCACTTAGAGAGTATTATAATATTCTATGAGAGTATTGTCAATGTTTTTCTCTGTTTTTCAAACTGCTTGCATAGTGAGTTCCCTTGTGGTATAGTTACGTTCGTAATGGGGAGGCGCTATGCCTGTCAATGATTCTGTCAATGAACGCATTAAAGAAGTACGTCATGCTTTAAATTTGCCGCAGATAAAATTTTCAAAGGCAATTTATATATCGAACGGTTATCTGGCCGAAATAGAACTTGGAAACCGGCGCGTTAATGAGCGGATTATCCAACTGATCGCAATGGCCTTTGGAGTGAATAAAGAGTGGCTCAAAACCGGCAAGGGAAAAATGTTCATATCAACTGCCGAAGAAAAATGCGACCGGATAGCAAGCCTGTTCAAAGAACTCAATCCTGAATTTCAGGACTATGTTCTCTGCCAGATAGACCAGCTTATCAGTCTACAGAACCGGAGCGATATAGGCAAAAAAGATACTAATCAAGATAAGGTCTTAGGGTAGAAACGCTGTTCCCGCCTGGGTTCCCGCGGCAAGGGCTTCCAGGACACGGGGCCGTCCGCCGTGGGCCAGGATCATGGGTATGCCGTAGGAAAGGACCCGCTGGGCCGCATCAATTTTAGTGGCGATTCCCCCTGTGCCAAAACTGTTGGCCTTTCCAGCAGCGACAGCGTTTCTGACAGCGGCTATGTCCCGGACTTCCTCAACCAGCTTTGCGTCCGGATATTCTTTGGGATTCTTGTCGTAGAGGCCGTCTATATCGCTGAAGAGGATAAGAAGTTCAGCGCTCCAAAGCACCGCCGACAGGGCGGCCAGCGTGTCATTGTCGCCGATGCGGATTTCCTCAACACTGACCGTGTCGTTCTCGTTGATGATGGGGATTATCCCTTCGTCCACCAGGGTAAAGAGGGTGTTCCGCATGTTGAGGGTTCGGATGGAGTCGCCGAAATCCTCCTGGGTAAGGAGGATCTGGCCGACATGTATGCCCCCCGCTTCAAAGGCCCGCCGCCATGCCGCCATAAGTTCTACCTGGCCAACGGCGCAGAGGGCTTGTTTGTAGTGGATGTCCTGCTTGCGGACCCATTTCCCCAGGGAGGACAGACCCGCCACCCGGGCGCCGGAAGACACTAAAATTATCTGCTTCCCGCTGCGGATCAGGGCGGTTACCTGGGCGGCGAATTCCTCCAGGTAGGGGACACTGATTCTGCCGTCTTTATCCGCCAAGGTATTGGAGCCGATTTTAATAACGATTTTACGCGCCTGGGCGATTAATTCCCGTATCATGCCTTTATCACACGGTTACTGTCGTATTTGGCCGGAGCCTGATATACGATACTTTATCGTCGTCAGGGCTTCAAGTCCCATGGGTCCCCGGGCATGAAACTTCTGTGTGCTGATCCCCAGTTCCGCACCGAACCCGAATTCCCCGCCGTCGGTGAACCGGATGGAGGCGTTGGCGTATACGCAGGCCGCGTCTACCCGGCGGGTAAATTCTTCCGCGGCCCGGAGGTCGTTGGTGAGAATGGCCTCCGAGTGCCTGGTCCCGTAGCGGTTGATGTGGGTAACGGCTTCGTCCAGGGAATCCACGGTTTTTACGGCCAGAATGTAGTCCAAAAACTCGGTGGACCAGTCTTCCTCCGCGGCGTCTTTCAGGACCAGGCCCGGGGAGAGGCCGCCTGATGCGGCGGCGGCTTTGGAGGGGCCGTCGCACCGGAGTTCCGCCTTACCCGCAAGACGCTTCGCCAGCGGGGGCATGAGGGCGGCCAGTGCGTCCCGGTGGACCAGCAGGGTTTCTACCGCGTTGCAGGCGCCGGGCTTCTGAAGTTTGGCGTTTGCTATGATGTCCACCGCCTGATCCATGGACGCGCTGGGTTCTGCGTAGATGTGGCAGTTGCCTTCTCCAGTCTCGATAACCGGGACGCGGGCGTTGTCCGTTACCCGGCGTATCAGGTCCCGGCCGCCCCGGGGCAGGACCACGTCTATCTTGCCACGGGCGTTGAGGATCAGGTCTACCTCGTCCCGGCTTTCCGCGCCGGTCAGGGCTACCGCGCCGGGTACGCCCCCCGTTTCGGTAAGGCCCCTGGTGATGGCCGCCGCCAAGGCGCGGTTCGACTCCCGGGCTGCCGAGGAACCCCGCAACAGTATGGCGCATCCCGCTTTATAGGCCAGGCTGAAGGCGTCGGCGGTAACGTTGGGCCGGGACTCGTAAATGATGGCCGCCACTCCCAGGGGTACGGTGATTTGTTCCACCAGGAGGCCGTTCGGCAGGGTCCAGCCCGCCTTTACTT